>DAHXNG010000031.1 GCA_027366615.1 Nitrospirota bacterium
GCAGAAAGACTCACTCACCCTTCTTCAAGGAGATCGTTCATGAATAAAACGGAGCTCATCGAAAAGGTCGCAAAGTCTTCCAAGCTTTCCAAGAAGGATGTCCATTCCGTTGTTGATGGATTCCTCAAGTCCATCGAAGCCTCGATGAAAAAGGGCGAGAAGGTGACGATCGTTGGATTCGGGACCTTCGGTACCGTTCAGCGCAAGGCCCGGACTGGCCGCAATCCGAAGACTGGCAAAGAGATCAAGATTGCCGCAAAGACCGCTCCGAAGTTCTCCCCCGGGAAGGCACTTCGCGAGTCCGTGAACTCCAAGGCGGCCCCCAAGAAGAAGTAGTTTCCTTAATCGGGAACGACTGAAGGGGTTGGAGCTGCAAGGCTTCGGCCCCTTTTTTTGTCCATGACCGGCCCCTTTTTCTAATTTCGACCGTTCAGAGATCTTCCCTCTCTCCTCCTTATCTCCTTAACTCTTTCCGAGTCGATCCTCCGACAACAGGCACAAGTCTTTCCTTCCTCTCAATCTGCACCCCCCGCGCATTCAATCGATTGCCGGGCGATTATCGGGTTTTTCCAGCCGAGAACGGGAAAGAAGAAGAAAGAGTCCTCCGGTCAGGAGGATCGTGGGAAGGGTCACGCCCGTCTCGCCTATGGCGCGAGGAAGGAGAAGGGGTGCGGCATAGTAGAAGAGGGCTCCTGAAATCAGGGCGATCCAGCCGGCCGGTGAGGCGTTCTGGTGATCCCAGTAGGGAGAGAAGCGCGCTCCGGAGGAGTGAATTGCCGGCCAAAGCCCCCGTCGGAAAAGGGCCTCGGTCAAAACGAGGCTCCACAGGGGGACAAAAACCCCTCCGACCGTTGTGAGAAAGTCGGTAAAAAATCCGATGAAGCTTCCGAAGAAAAGGGGGATAAAGGCGGTGGCAACTTGAGTGAGGCTGACGATGGCGAGCGCCGGAGCCGGACCGCCGGGAGATTTCCGGGAGAGGAGGGAGAAGAGTCCCATGCCGGCGCCGTAGAGGTTGCTTGCGCTGACGCTGACGCAGGAGAGGAATATGACCGAAAGGGCGACCCATGAGAGGCCGAGCCGTTCCATGAGCCGCGACGGGTCGCTGTCGTCGGCGCTGAGATGGCCGGTCGCCACTCCCAACCCGATGACGGCCAGGGCTCCCACCATGACAAACCAGGCCTGTCCGGCCCAGAGGCCGAACCAGGATCCCAGGAAGGCGCCCCTCTCCGTCTTCGAAAAACGTCCGAAGTCGCCCACCTGGAGCCAGGTCCAGACATTGATGACCGAGATGTCGAAGAGGCGGGAGGCCGAAAGGGAGGAGGGAGCCGGAACGGCATGAAGGAGGGGCGCGAGCCCGAACTGCCGGAAGAGCTGGACGGTTTCGAGGCCGCCCAGGAGGATCAGGAGAATGGAGGTGGTCCACTTGAGCCATCGGATGGCCTCCACCCCCGCCGCCGCGACGGCCCCCTGGACGAGGCTGATGGTCAGAAGGGAGAGGATCATGGGGAGGGAGAAGGGAGACAGGTGGGTCGTCCTGTTGGACCCTTCGAATATGTGGACGAGGGAGAGGGCCCCGATGTAGGTCGTGACGGTGGTCCACCCGAGCTGGACAAAGGTCTCGGCCACACCCATGAAGAGCGTTCCCTCCCGCGTGCCCAGGACCGGTCGCGCGAGAACGACCGTCGTCGCCCCGGTTCTGGCGGAAATCCAGGCCAGGGCCGCCCAGGGAAGGATGATCAGCGGGGTCCAGACAATGGTGTTCCACAGGAGAACCGGAAGTCCGGCCAAGGCCAGAAGGCCTCCGAAGTACCAGCTCGAGGCGTTGGCGCTGTCTCCGAACCAGTTCCAGAAAAGGTCCATGAAGGCGTAGCTGCGCTCGCTTTTTTCGAG
>DAHXNG010000034.1 GCA_027366615.1 Nitrospirota bacterium
TGCTATCGGACAAGAAAAAAAATAGTATTGACACCGGGGGGTGTCCGCGTTAACATTGAACTAATCGAACCGGTGGAGTGATTTCAGACGATTGCAACCACCTTAAAAAAAAGTGCTAAAAGTCCAGGATCCGCGACTTTATCGGTAAACCCTGTGCTTAATTGGCACCGGGTTTTTTTTTGTCTTCAATCCATGGAGGGTTTTGATGGCCAAGAGCCACTACCTGTTTACCTCGGAGTCCGTGACGGAAGGACATCCCGACAAGATGTGCGACCAGATCTCCGACGGGATCCTCGATGCGATCCTCGCCCAGGATCCTATGGCACGCGTGGCCTGCGAGTCGCTGACCACAACCGGACTCGTCATGCTGGCCGGGGAAATCACCGCACGCCATAACGTCATGTACGACGAAGTGGCCCGGGATGTCGTCAAGGATATCGGATATACCGATTCCGAGACCGGATTCGACTACAAGACCTGTGCCGTCCTCACGACCCTCCATTCCCAGTCTCCCGACATCTCGATGGGAGTCGATACCGGTGGGGCAGGCGACCAGGGCCTCATGTTCGGCATGGCCGTGAACGAGACGGAAGAGCTCATGCCGATGCCGATTCTTCTGGCTCATCGCCTTACCCGCCAGCTGGCACACCTTCGGAAGTCCGGCGTCCTTCCCTACCTCCGCCCGGACGGGAAGGCCCAGGTCACGCTTGAATATGACGAGAACGGCCCGGTGGCGGTGGACACGATTGTCGTCTCCACGCAGCACTCCCCCGATGTGACCCAGGAGCAGATCTATGCCGATGTGATCGAGAAGGTGGTGCGGCCGGTATTGCCGGAGCATCTTCTCTCCAGCCGTCCCGTGACCTTCCACATCAATCCCACCGGCCGCTTCGTCACAGGCGGTCCCCACGGGGATGCGGGACTTACAGGCCGCAAGATCATCGTCGATACCTACGGTGGCGCCGGCCGCCACGGTGGAGGCGCATTTTCTGGGAAGGACCCCACAAAGGTTGACCGCTCGGCCTGCTATATGGCGCGCTATGTGGCAAAAAACATTGTCGGTGCCGGACTTGCAAAGAAATGCGAGGTTCAGCTGGCTTACGCCATCGGCGTCGCGGAGCCGGTCTCGGTCCACGTGAACTCCTACCAGACCTCTCCGGTCTCAGATCGCCTGATCGAGAAGGTCGTCCGGGAGATCTTCCCCCTGACGCCCAAGGGGATCATCGAGCATCTGAGGCTTCGTCGCCCGATCTACCGCAAGACCGCCTCCTATGGCCATTTTGGCCGGAACGAGGAAGACTTTACCTGGGAACGCCTCGACATGGCCGAGAGCCTGCGACGCGAGACGGAGCGGTTGGCCTAGCGCTTGTCGCCCTTTATAATTCACTCTATGGACTGACCTAACGACAGAACGGGAGATCGAATGAAGTACGATATCAAGGACAAGAAACTGGCCGACATGGGCGCCCGCCGCATCGAGTGGGCCGGACGCGACATGCCGGTTCTGGCCAATATTTCCAAGGACTTTTCCAAGACGAAGCCTCTCAAGGGGATAAAGATCGCTGCCTGCCTCCATGTGACGAGTGAGACGGCGAACCTCATGAAGACGCTGAAGGCCGGAGGTGCCGACGTCATGCTCTGCGCCTCGAACCCCCTCTCGACCCAGGACGATGTGGCGGCCTCCCTTGTCGTGAACGACGGGATCCCCGTCTTCGCAATCAAGGGCGAGGATCACGACACCTACTACAGCCATATCCGGGCCGTCCTCGAGGCCAAGCCCCAGATCACCATGGACGACGGGGCGGACCTCGTCTCGATGCTGCACTCCGATCTCAAGGCGCTCCTTCCTCATGTCATCGGGGGAACCGAGGAGACCACGACCGGTGTCATCCGTCTGAAGGCCATGGCCCAGAAAAAGGTCCTCTCCTACCCCATCGTGGCGGTGAACGATTCCGAGACGAAGCATCTCTTCGACAACCGCTACGGGACAGGCCAGTCCACCCTCGACGGGATCATGCGGGCCACCAACCGCCTCTTTGCCGGCTCGACCGTTGTCGTCTGCGGTTACGGCTGGTGCGGACGCGGCATCGCCCGGCGCGCCTCCGGTATGGGCGCGAAGGTGGTCGTGACGGAAATCGATCCGATCAAGGGGCTCGAGGCGGCCATGGACGGATACGCCGTGATGCCGATCCGCGAGGCGGCCAAGGTGGGCGATTTCTTCATCACCGTGACGGGCGATATCAATGTCGTCGCCAAGGATGCGTTCAAGGTCATGAAGGACGGGGCGATCGTCTGCAACTCCGGCCACTTCAACGCCGAGATCGATATCCCGGCACTGGAGAAGCTCTCCACCAAGAAGTCCCTTCTTCGAGACTTCGTCGAGGAGTATGTCATGAAGGACGGACGGCGGATCATGCTGTTGGGCGAAGGGCGCCTGATCAATCTGGCCTCGGCCGAAGGCCATCCCGCCCAGGTCATGGACATGAGCTTTGCCAACCAGGCCCTTGGTGCCGAATATATCGTGAAACATGCCAAGAAGCTTCCCAAGGACGTCATCACCATCCCCCGCGAGGTGGATCGCGAGATCGCAAGCCGCAAGCTTGCCGCACTGGGAATTGTCATCGACACCCTGACGGCAGAGCAGGAAAAGTATCTGGCGTCCTGGGAAATGGGGACCTAGAAAGATGGAGGTCCGCATCAACGGGAAGCCGGAGACCGTTCCCGACAGGAGTTCTGTCAATGCTGTCCTGGCCATTCGGGAGCTCGATCCGGCACTTGTCTCCGTCGAACACAACGGAAAGATTCTCGAACGCTCCGACCTCGATACGACCATTCTGGCCGCGGGCGACGAGCTCGAAATTCTCTTTTTCATGGGAGGGGGCCGGGCCTGATCCGGCCGGCTTCCTCCGGAGCGATGTCATTGAACAAGTCTCCTGCGACGGGGGGGATCGACTCCCCCCTGATCGCACTTATCGGAAAGACGCCTTTGGTGCCTCTTTCGGGCATCAGCTTCGACCTGGGCCGGACCGTTCTGGTCAAGCTCGAGTCGAAAAGCCTCGGTGGAAGCATCAAGGACCGTCCCGCACTTTTCATGATCGAGGATGCCCGGCGCAAGGGGCTCCTCAAATCCCGGGCGCCCATCGTCGAGGCAACGAGCGGGAACATGGGCATTGGCTTGGCCCTGATCGGGGTCCTCGCCCACCATCCTGTGACGATCGTTATGCCGGAGGGAATGAGCCAGGAACGGGTCTCCCATCTCCGGGCCCTTGGCGCCGCAGTGGAGCTGACCCCCGCCGCCGGCGGCATGAGCGCCGCCATACGGCGTGCCGAGGAGATCGCCTCCGGTCTTCCGGGAGCCTACATGCCCCGTCAGTTCGAGAATCCCGCCAACCCGGACTCCCATTACCGAACGACCGGACCGGAGATCGTCGAGGCATTGGGGGGGGCTCCCGAGGGGTTCGTTGCCGGCATCGGCACGGGCGGAACGATTACCGGCGTCGGCCGCTTCCTCAAGGAAAAGGGGGCCGGTATTCCCGTCTGGGGGGTTGAGCCGGAGAGCTCTCCCGTCCTCTCTGGAGGGGCCCCCGGCCCACACAGGATCCAGGGGATCGGGGCAGGATTTGTGCCCCGCATTCTCGACAGGAGTGTGGTCACCCGTATCTTCACTGTGACCGACCGGCAGGCGATCGAGACGGCCGGTCGTCTTGCCCGGGAGGAGGGGGTCCTGGCCGGTATTTCCTCGGGAGCCAACGTCTTTGCCGCGATCGCCCTCGCCCGGACACTTCCGGAAGGATCACGTGTCGTGACCGTCGTCTGCGACAGCTATGAGCGCTACTTTTCCATCGAAAAATATCTCCAGCTTTAGGGAGGCCGGTATGGACATGACAGAGGAACAGATCGAGCGCTACTCGCGCCATATCCTCCTTCCCGAGGTGGGGGGCAAGGGGCAGAAGTCCCTCCTCTCCTCCCGGGTTCTCATTATCGGCGCCGGAGGGCTCGGCAGCCCCGCCGCCCTCTATCTCGCCGCCGCGGGGGTCGGAACCATCGGTCTGGTCGACATGGACGTGGTCGATCTCTCGAACCTTCAGCGCCAGATTCTCCATGGAACTCCGGATGTCGACCACCCCAAGGTCCTCTCCGGCAAGGAGAAGATCGAAGCTCTGAACCCTGACGTCAAAGTCGAGACGTATCCCTTTGCCCTCACCGCCGCAAACGCCCGGGATGTGGTGTCGGGATACGACGTCATCCTCGACGGGACGGACAATTTTCCTGCGAAGTTTCTGATCAACGACCTGGCCGTTCTCTCGGGGAAGCCCCTTGTCCACGGGGGGATCCTCCGCTTTGTCGGCCAGGTTCTCACCATTCGGCCCGGAGAGTCGGCCTGCTACCGCTGTCTCTTCCGGGAGCCGCCGCCTGCCGGAGCCGTTCCGAGCTGTTCCGAGGCGGGAGTACTGGGCGTCATCGCCGGAGTCATCGGAACGATCCAGGCCACCGAGGTGCTGAAGCTTCTTCTCGACAAGGGGGATCTTCTGACCAACAGACTCCTGACATATGACGCCCTGACGGTTGCCTTCCGGAACGTCGCCGTCCGCAAGAACCCCAAGTGCCCCGTTTGCGGGGATCATCCTGTGATTACGGAGTTGATCGACTATGAACAGACCGTCTGCACCACACCGGGAGTCTGATACGGCCCGGGGAGAGGGCTCTCAGCCGTCTTCCGCGGGTTCGAAGATAAAGGGTCTCAAGTGCCGCGAGTGCGGCCGGCTCTATCCGGCCGTTGCAATGCATATCTGCGAGTTTTGCTTCGGCCCTCTCGAGGTCGACTACGACTATGAGGCGATCGCCACCCGTCTCTCGCGCCGGTCGATCGAGGAGGGGCCCAAGTCGCTCTGGCGCTACCACGAGCTTCTTCCCGTAACGGGCGCCCCGACGGTGGGCCTCAATGCCGGCATGACCCCGCTGGTTCACGCGAAGCGCCTGGGCAAGCTCCTGGGGCTCGACAACCTTTACCTGAAGAACGACACGGTCAACCATCCGACCCTCTCCTTCAAGGACCGGGTGGTGGCCGTTGCCATGACCCGTGCCCGGGAGCTGGGGTTTGACACGGTAGCCTGTGCCTCGACCGGCAACCTCGCCAACTCCGTCTCGGCCCACGCCGCAAGCGTCGGCATGAAGTGTTTCGTCTTCATTCCTCACGACCTTGAGGCGGGAAAGATCCTCGGCAACCTGATCTACAGCCCGACCGTGGTGGCCGTCCGGGGGAACTACGACGACGTCAACAGGCTCTGCAGCGAGATCGGCGGAGAGTATCCCTGGGCCTTCGTCAACATCAACATCCGTCCCTACTACGCGGAAGGATCCAAGTCGCTGGCCTTCGAGACGGCCGAACAGCTGGGGTGGCGCATTCCCGACCAGGTCGTGGTGCCGATCGCCTCCGGCTCCCTTCTCACAAAGATCAAGAAGGGGTTCCAGGAGTTCGAGAAGCTGGGGATCGTTCCGGCCAATCCGGGCCTTCGGGTCAACGGCGCCCAGGCGGAGGGATGCTCTCCCGTCTACCGGGCCTTCATCTCCGGCAAGAACCACCTCGTTCCGGTCAAGCCGAATACCATCGCCAAGTCCCTGGCCATCGGCAACCCCGCCGACGGCTTCTATTCGCTCGACGTGGTCTTCAAGTCGAAGGGGGCGATCGCCGCCGCCACCGACCCCGAGATTGTCGAGGGCATGAAGCTTCTGGCCGAGACGGAAGGAATCTTTGCAGAAACGGCGGGAGGCGTGACGGTCGCCTCCCTGAAAAAACTTTGCGAGGAAGGGCGCATCAAGCGCTCCGAGCTGACGGTTGCCTATATCACCGGCAACGGGCTCAAGACGATGGAGGCCCTGGCAGGAGCTCTTCCCGAGCCAGTCTCGATCGATGCTTCTCTTGCCTCCTTCCGGAAGAACGTAAACCCGTCGAACTGACGAAAAAACGAAAGGAATCTCCATGTCCGTTGTCGTACGCATCCCCACCCCCCTGAGAAAGCTCACCGGCAACCAGGGTGAGGTTCGTGAGGAGGGAGGAACGGTCCGCGAGATCCTCGACGGCCTCGAGAGCCACTACCCGGGGATCCGGGAGCGCCTGACAGACGAGGCGGGGGAGCTCCGCCGCTTCATCAATATCTACCTCAACGAAGAAGACATCCGCTTTGCGGAGGGGCTCGACACGAAGGTCAAGGCAGGCGACGAGGTCTCGATCATCCCGGCCATCGCCGGAGGCGCCCGATGACCCAGATGCGGCTCCATCTGAGCTTCCCCGAGGAGCGAGTCCGGGAGCCGATCGTCTACGAGATCTGCAGGACCTTTCCTGTCGTCGTCAATATCCGGCGGGCGGACATCTCGGAGAACAGCGGCTGGATGGAGCTTGAGATGGACGGGGAACTTGCCGATATCGAACGGACAGTCGTCTATCTTCGCGACCGGGGCGTCATTGTTGCCCCTCTCGAGAAGAGCATTCTCGAAGGATAGGAAGAAGGAGAACGCCATGGCCTTTCGCGAGGACCAGATCGCACGCTACAGCCGTCACATCATCTTGAAGGAGGTCGGAGGCCGGGGACAGGAGAAGCTTCTCTCAGCCCGCGTCCTCGTGATCGGTGCCGGGGGGCTCGGAAGCCCGGTGGCGATGTACCTTGCCGCCGCAGGCGTGGGTACGATCGGTCTTGTCGACATGGATGTGGTCGATGTCTCCAACCTCCAGCGCCAGATCATGCACTCCCAGTCGACGGTGGGCATCCCCAAGGTCGTCTCGGGCGCGCGGACACTCTCCCGCATGAACCCCGACGTCACGGTGGTCCCAATCCAGGACCGCCTCACGGCCGAAAATGCCATGGAGCTCTTTTCCGGCTATGATGTCATCGTCGACGGATCCGACAACTTCGGCACCCGCTATATTGTGAACGACGCCGCCTTTTTCCTGAAAAAGACCCTCGTTTCGGGTTCGATCCTCCGCTTCGAAGGACAGGTGACCGTTCTCGAGGGCCACACCGAGGCCCCTTGCTACCGGTGTCTCTATCCCGAGGCGCCCCCCCCGGGTCTCGTTCCCTCCTGCTCGGAGGCGGGGGTTCTGGGGGTGCTGGCCGGCACGATCGGAACCTTGCAGGCCGCCGAGGTGGTTAAAAAGATTCTCGGGGTCGGGGAGCTTCTGACGGGACGCCTCCTCCTCTACGATGCCCTCTCCATGACCTTCCGAAAGCTTCGGGTCCCCAAGGATCCCCATTGCGCCCTTTGCAGTCCGAAGGCGACCATCACCACCGTCTCCGGCTCATCGGAGTGGGTCTGCCAGGTGCCGGCCTCCTGATGGGGGAGGCGGAGGAGATCCTCCTCCCGCCGGTAGTCCTCCGGGAGATCCTTGACCACTGCCGGAGTCTTCGTCCCGAGGAGGCTTGCGGCCTTGTCGCCTCCGACGCCTCGGGTCGCCCGGTGGCCGTTATCCCCGTGACAAACAGCCTTCACTCTCCGGTTCGCTACCAGATGGAGACGCGGGAGCAGTTTGCGGCGATGAAGAGGATTCGAAAGGAAGGATGGTCCCTCTTCGCGATCTTCCACTCCCATCCCCTTTCCGACCCGATTCCCTCTCCCGCCGACATCCGCCAGGCCTTCTATCCGGAAGCCTATATGATCATCGTGGGGCTTGAAAAAGAGCCGGCCGTCGTCCGGGGCTATGTCGTCCGCGACGGGCAGTTCTTCGAACGCCCTCTCCGCACGGAGCCGGTACCTCCCTCCGGTTCGGCAACGCCTTAAGCGGTCAGTATTTTTTTTAAAAGGCTCTTCCCGAAAGGGTCCGCCCCTCTCTTCGGCTCCCCTCCGGAGGCTCTTCCAAAGACTTGTCTTGATTGACCTTTTAGCGATCCTCCCCTATTCTTGATCGAGGCTCGTCATCACCTTACCCTCCCGGAGAACCCACGACATGGCCAAGAGGATCCTTCTGATCGAGGATGATCCGGATATTGCCGGACTCATCATGCACTATCTCAAGATGGAAAGTTTCGAGTGCGAGCATGTCTCCGACGGGACGGCAGGGCTGTCTCTTGCCCGGCGAACAAAGCCCGATGTCATTCTTCTCGACCTCATGCTTCCGGGTATCGACGGGCTGACCATCAACCGTCTCATCAAGCAGGATCCCGCCATCTCGGCGACTCCGGTGGTCATCGTCACGGCCAAGGGGGAGGAGACCGACCGGGTCGTGGGGCTCGAGATGGGGGCCGACGACTATATCGTCAAG
>DAHXNG010000005.1 GCA_027366615.1 Nitrospirota bacterium
GTCTTTTTCCAGTCGAACCACGAAGGGGCGATCGTCGACCGGATCCACGAGTCCGGAGAGGATGGTACCGACGGGATTGTGGCAAACTTCGGGGCCTACACCCACACGAGCGTTGCCATCCGGGACGCGGTGCTCTCGGTCGGACATCCCACAGTCGAGGTCCATATCTCGAATGTCCACCGCCGGGAGCCCTTCCGGGCGAAAAGCCTTTTTTCAGATATTGCCGCAGGAACCGTCGGGGGCTTTGGCCCCGTCGTCTACCGCCTGGGCATTTTGGGACTTCTCGATCTCCTGGAGAGAAAGAAGACAGGAACGACTTCCCCATAACAACCCTTCCGGGCGATCCGGAGACAGTCAAGGAGCATGAATGGCCGTTATCGTCACCAACGACTTCCGTGGCGGAGCAAGACTCGAAGTCGACGGGGAGCCGTATTTCATCGTCGAGTTCCAGCATGTGAAACCCGGAAAGGGCGGAGCCTTCGTCCGGACGAAGCTCAAGAACATGAAGACGGGACTTGTGATCGAGCGGACCTTCCGCTCCGGGGAAAAGTTCGATGTTCCCGACGTCGAGGAGAAGACCATGCAGTTTCTCTACGGTCAGGGTGACGACTATATTTTCATGGACAACGAGTCCTACGAGCAGACCACGCTGACGAAGAAGGACCTGGGAGACCGGATTCTTTTCCTGAAGGAGCAGATGCCGGTCAACATCCTCTTCTACAAGGACAAGCCGATCACCATCGACCTTCCCACCTTCGTGGATCTCGCCATCGTCGAGACCGATCCTGCCCGAAAAGGCGATACGGCATCCGGGGGCTCGAAGCCGGCAAAGGTCGAGACGGGCGCCATCGTCAAGGTCCCATTTCATCTGCAAGAGGGGGATGTGATCAAGGTCGATACCCGGACGTCGGATTATATCGAGCGGGTCCGTTCCGGAAGCTGACCCACAACGAACCCGGAGGACACTCTTTTATGACAAACGAGGATATCAAGGAGATCCTGGGCCTCGTCCGGGAACACAACCTGCTCTCCTTCGAATTCGAGCGGGACGGGACACGGATCAAGATCGCCCGGTCGCCCCTTGCGCCAGGAAGCTTCCGAATCGCTCAGGAGGGAGAGCTCCCTTCTTCCTCGGACGCGGGACTCTCCCTTCCCTCCCCGTCCGTTCCCGCGATCCGTTCCGAGAAGATCCGGATCATCACCTCCCCCATCGTCGGGACCTTCTACCGCTCCTCCTCCCCCGATGCCTCCCCTTATGTCGAGGTGGGAAGCCCTGTGGCAAAGGGGCAGATCCTCTGCATCATCGAGGCGATGAAGCTCATGAACGAAATCGAGTCCGAGGTGGAGGGTACGGTCCGGGCCTTTCTCGTGGAAAACGGTCAGCCCGTTGAGTACGGAGCTCCCCTGCTCGAGATCGACCTGAAGGCCGAAGAGTCCGCCTGATGGCTTCCCCGACGAAAAGAGCCTTCAAGAAGGTCCTCATTGCCAACCGCGGAGAGATTGCGGTCCGGGTCATCCGCGCCTGCCGGGATCTGGGGCTTGCCACCGTGGCGATCTACTCGACGGCCGACAGAAACGCCCTTCACGTTCAGATGGCCGATGAGGCGGTCTGCGTGGGCCCTCCCGAAGGCCATGCGAGCTACCGGAACATCCCGAACATCATCAGCGCCGCCGAGATCTCCCAGGCCGAGGCGATCCATCCGGGCTACGGGTTTCTCTCGGAAAACGCCCATTTTGCCGAAATCTGCCATGCCGCCGGGATCACCTTCATCGGTCCGTCTCCCGAGACGATCTCCCTGATGGGAGACAAGGCCCGGGCGAAGGCGCTCATGCGGGAGGCCGGGGTACCGGTCGTTCCCGGAAGCATCGGGACAATCGCCACGGAGGCCGAGGGGCTCGACGTCGCCTCCGAGATCGGCTATCCCCTCATCATCAAGGCCTCGGGGGGAGGAGGGGGTCGGGGCATGCGGATCGTCACCGCCCCCCACGAGTTCTCAAACGCCTTCCAGACCGCCCAGACCGAGGCACTCCAGGCCTTCGGGAACAAAGAGGTCTATATCGAGCGTTTCTTCGTCAACCCCCGCCATATCGAGATCCAGGTTCTAGGCGATGCCGACGGGACCATCCATACTCTGGGAGAGCGGGACTGCTCCATCCAGCGACGCCACCAGAAGCTTCTCGAGGAGGCCCCCTCCCCCTTCATTACCGTGGC
>DAHXNG010000025.1 GCA_027366615.1 Nitrospirota bacterium
CCTCCCGTGGGGACAGCTGTATGGGTGGTCCGTCTTGAGAAGCTCCCGGATAAGCCTCTCCCCGTCCTCCGGGCCGATCGCATCGTTTTTCCGGACGCTCCGGTGGCAGGAGAGCGTCATGAGGATCTCATCGATCCGGTCGGAGCGCAGGAGAGGCACCTCGAAGTTGTTGGAGTGCTGCCCGAGTTCCTCGAGAGCGCCCAGGGGATCCCGGTCCTCGAGAAGCGCCGGAACCGCCCGGATCCGGAAGGTGTCCGGGCCGGAGCGGTCGAGGTCAAATCCCAGATGCGCGAGCTCCTCGAGGCGGCTGTCGAGGTTGTCGGCAACCGAGAGCGCAACCCGGTAGGAAAGCGGAAAGAGAAGGTTCTGGCGGGCCCCGCCGCTCCCTCCCTCCGTCAGGGCCTTCCGGTAGCGCTCGTAGTTGATCCTCTCGTGGGCCGTGTGCCAGTCCACGAGCCAGAGCTCCTCGCCATTTGTTGCGACAAGGTAGGTCCCGGCCCACTGCGAAAGCACCGAGAGGGCGTCGGAAGAGGGCCTCCCGCCGGAAAAAACCGAGGGAAGGGACCTGAGAAGCTCGGGGATCTCGCGAAAGGACGCTCGCTCCTTCTCCTCGTCCCCCCCGCCGAAAGCCTCCCGGCCCTTTTTCGAAGCAAACGGAGAAGGTGCGGCGGCGGCCCCCCGGAAGGCCGGAGAGGGCGGCTCCCGGAAAAAGGCGGGAGATCCTTCCTTGCCCCCCTTCCCCCAATCCGCATCGGGGCTCTCCCGCGAGACAGACGGAGCGGAACCAGGAGGAGAGTCTGTCCTGTCCCCCCTCTCCCGGCTCGCCGGCCGACCGCTCACCCCCCTCTTCTCCTGAGCCTCCGCAGCATCTGTAGCATCTGGCGCCGGCGTAGCCTCTGTGAGCGGCGAGGAGGGCACGGCATGGAGGGGAAGACTCCCGGAAGGGAGAAGAGCGGTGGCGGAGCCCTCCCCGAGAGGCCCTCCCCCCCCCTCCGAGAACCGCTCGAAGGCCTCGGAGATCACCCGCCGGAGAAGGGAGAAGATCCGGTCTCCCTCGAGAAGACGGACCTCGCGCTTGGTAGGATGAACATTGACGTCGAAGCGGTCGGGCGGGATCTCGAGATAGGCCCAGACCCCCGCATGGAGATCCCGGGAGATCCGTCCCATGGCCCCTTGGGTGATCGCCTCGAAAAGGGCCGGATGACGGATCCACCGACGATTGATGAAGAGGTGCTGGTATTGGCGGTCCTTCCTGAGCCTGTCGGGGCGGAGGAGAACCACCGTCACCCGAAGCTCCTCCCCTCCCCGTTCGTGGAGAAGAAGATCCTCCTCCGAGAAGGCCGGATAGAGGTCGAGGATGCGAAGGACGGGAGAGTCCCGGGAGGGAAGGGAGAAGAGCTTTCGCGCCGGGGTCGAAAGCTCGAAGTGGGTCTCGGGGAAGCCCAGGACCACGCGCTGGAAGGTCTCTGTCAGATGGCCCTGTTCCGTCTGGGGAGAGCGGAGATACTTCCGGCGGACCGGAAGGTTGAAGAAGAGGTCCCGGACGGCGACCGTCGTGCCGACGGGTCCGGACCAGGAGGAGATCACGGGGTCTGCCCCCGGAACGCTCTCCATCCGGGCGCCCGGCTCCTCCGACAGATGGCGGCTCTCGACCGTGACGCGCGAGACCGAGGCGATCGACGCCAGGGCCTCCCCCCGAAAGCCCATGGTTTTTGTCCTGACAAGATCCTCGAAGGAGGCGATCTTGCTTGTCGCATGGCGGAGAAAGGCCCGGGGAAGATCCTCCCGGAGGATCCCCGACCCGTTGTCCCCGACGCGGACGAGCCCCTCCCCCGAGGTCTCCACAACGACGGAGATCCGGGTCGCTCCGGAGTCGAGGCTGTTTTCGAGGAGCTCCTTGAGAACGGATGCCGGCCGTTCGACGACCTCCCCCGCCGCAATCTGGTTGACCAGCGCCGCCGGAAGTTCGCGGATCAGCCCCATCGGCTATTCGTCCAGACGGGAGAGGCGTCTTTTGGCGAGGTCGTCGAGCTGAGGCTCCAGGGGAAAGAGTTCAAGCACCCTCTTGTAGCTCTTGATAGCGGCCTTCTTGTTGCCGAGCTTCTCGTAGACCTGCCCCTTCTTGTAGTAGGAGGTGGCCTTCTTGGGGCTGTCGACGTACTTGTGGATCACCGCATCGTAGAGGGCGAGAGCCCGCTTGTAGTGGCTGAGGTTGAAGTGGGACTGGGCCGCCCAGAAGACGGCCGAAGAGGCGAGATGGGAGTCGGGATACTCCTTGACGAGGCGGTCGAACTCGGAGATGGCGATGTCGAAATGGCCGGCCTGGTAGTCGGCGTAGGCCTGATGGTAGATCATGTCGGGGGACTCCGAGGACTTCTGGGGAGCGGCCCCGGCAGCGACTCCCAAGCTTCCCGCCGCGGCGGGAGAGCCGGGAACGGGGGGAGAGGTTGCCGACTGTGCGCCCCCGGGCGTCTTGGGGGCCGGCTGGGGGGCCTGGGCCTCGATGCGGTTCATAAGCTGGTCGAGACGGTGGTTCATGCGCTCGATCCGGTCCCGAAGACGGGCAATCCGGAGCTTCTGGTTGTCGAGACGGGTCTCGATATCCGCAAGCTGGGTTCCCCCGGAGACACCTTCGCCGCCTGCGTTCTGGCGCTCGATTTTCGTCATCTTGGTCGACAGGGTGTCGACCTGGGCCCGAAGGTCGGAGACATCGGAGGGGGAAGCGCAGGAGGAGAGCCCCAGACAGAGAACAAAAAAACATCCTGCTCCCGAGAGCGTTTCCCGTATTGTCACGAAGCCTCCTTTTCGGTCATTGGTGCTCAATCGTCTCTCCTCACAAGGGTGTTCCCATTGCCGGGACGGCTCAAGGCCCCGACCATGAAGGCGTCAAAACACTGCGGCGGTAGTGGCCGGGGAACTCGCGTCCATGGCCGTCGATCCAGACCTTGGCCAAAGTGGAGTGGCCGCGGATCTGTCGGATATAGAGAAGGAATCGTCCATCGGGGGACCAGCTGGGACTGTCGTCCCGTCCCGCTCCCCGGGTGATCGTCACCCGGGAGGAGCCGTCCGGACTGATGAGGCATATTTTAGGACGATGGAGGTCGTTCATGCAAACATAGGCGATCCAGTCCCCCCGGGGCGACCAGGCGGGGGCCACATTGTAGCTTCCGTCAAAGGTCAGCCGGTGCAGGTTGGAGCCGTCGGCATCCATCACAAAGATCTGGGGATGGCCGTCGCGGTCGGAGACAAAGGCCAGGGCATTCCCTGACGGAGCGAAGGTCGGAGAGAGGTTGTTGCTGCTTGAATAGGTGAGCCGCACGAGACGCTTCGTCGCGAAAGTATAGAGGTAGATCTGGGTATGCTGGGAGGCCCGTCCGCGCGAGAGCGCCACCGCAAGCTTTTTTCCGTCGGGAGAAAAGGTCGGGGTGATGTTGAGGCCGGGGTAGGCAAAGAGCATGTGGCGGCTTCCCGTGGAGAGATCGTAGTCGATGATCTGGGGGTCGCCATGGAGATAGGTGACGTAGAAAATATGCCGCTTGTCGTGGGACCAGGCAGGGTTGAAGGCCAGAACATGGTCGAAGGTCATCCGCCGGGTATTCTCCCCGTCGAAGTCCATCGTGAATAGATCGTATCCCCGGCGTGTCTTGCCGACGAAGGCGATGCGGCTCGTGGCCACCCCCCGGATCCCGGCAAACTGGAAGAGGATATCGTCGACGAAGCGATGGACAAGCTCCGAGTATTTTCCCGGTGTCCGGTAGATCTTGTCGAACAGGATGGCGCCGTTGAGGGGATCCCGGACGACTCCATGAAGGGTCACTCCGTCGGCCGCAAGAGCGAACTGCATGCCGACGACCCCCTCGGCTCCCAGAGAGGAGACCGAACGGGCCGAGACCGCGTCGAAGGGCTCCCGGTCAAGAGCGGAAGCGATGGAGGGGGGCGGCGTCAGGATCTCGAAGTATCCGGTCTCGAGGAGGTCTTTCCTGACCAGCGCCTCTGCCTTCCTCGTCAGATAGGAGCTCTCTTTCCGCTCCATGTTCCCGACGAGAACGACCTTGAAGGAGAGCCGGGTCTCGTTCGTGATGACGGAGAGATCGACGGAGCCCGCCGGGGAAGGTTCGCCAAGAAGTGCCGATCCCAGAAGGATCGCTCCGAAGACCGAAAGAAGAAGTCGCCTGACCATCAGAAACCTTGCCTTTTCGTTGCCTGAAGGGTGACCGTCACCGCCTCCTTCTCCTTCCCGTAGGAGGAAGGAAAGGGCGGAAAGGGAACAGACCGGAGAATGGCATAACGGGCGGCATCGTCGAAGACCTGCGAGCCGGAGCGCGTAACAAGAACCGGCTCGCCGTCAAGCTCCCCGTTCTTCCGGAGGATAAAGCTGACCGTGACCGAACGGCCGTGGGATCCCGGAGG
>DAHXNG010000052.1 GCA_027366615.1 Nitrospirota bacterium
GGTCTGATGGGATTTCTGGAAAAAATCAGGCAGGGCCTTCAGAAGACCCGCGACAAGGTCGCCCGGTCGGTCGAGTCGCTCTTCCACCGGCGAGACCCGGGCTTCTATCAGGAACTTGAGGAGATCCTCATCTCTGCCGACGTCGGCCCCGTCGTGGCCAAAGAGATCGTCGAGGAGCTCATGGGCTGGGAGAAAACCTCCTCCCCCGCCTCGCCCGAGGAGAGCCTCGCCCACCTCGAGGAGACGATGTCGGCACTTTTTCCCGAAGCCCCCCCGTCCTGGGAGGATCCCTCCTGTCCTTCGCCCCTTGTCCTTCTCATGGTGGGAGTCAACGGGGTGGGAAAAACCACAACGGCAGGAAAGCTTGCCGCCCGGTTCAAGGGCGAGGGGAAATCGGTCATCCTCGGAGCGGCCGACACCTTCCGGGCGGCGGCGATCGAGCAGCTCCTCAAGTGGGGCGAACGGCTCGATGTTCCCGTCGTCCACCAAAAGCCCGGCGCCGACCCCGCATCTGTCGCCTTTGATACCGTCAGGGCCGCCCGGGCCCGGGGTCTCGACCTTGCGATCATCGACACCGCCGGTCGGCTTCAGAACAAGCAGAACCTGATGGCCGAACTCAAGAAGATCGGATCGGTCGTGGGGCGGGAAGCGCCGGGCTCCCCCGTCGAGATCCTTCTGGTCCTCGATGCCACCATCGGCCAAAACGCCCTCTCCCAGCTCGACGAGTTCATGAAGATCGCCCCTATCTCGGGGCTGGTCCTCACCAAACTCGACGGTACATCCAAGGGCGGGGTCGCCATCGCCCTGGCCCGACGACACCGGATCCCTGTCCGGTTCATCGGAGTCGGAGAAAAGGCCGATGATCTCCTTCCCTTCGACCCACGTCTGTTCGTTCGGTCCATTCTGAGAGCCGAGTGATTCGGGGAGAGGACAGAGACAGACGAAGCTCCGGCACGTTCTCCTAGTCTACCTCGCGGAAGACAAACCGGTAGACCACCCAGACCAGAAGCCCCGCCAGAAGCGAAACCCCTCCCACAAGGACCCCTTTCGGCCCGTTGGCCATCATGAAAAAAAAGAAGAGGGCCACGGCCAGCCCCCCCAGAAAATAGCGGGCCAGTCCCCACCACTCCCTTCCGGTCATGGGCTCCGAGAGCATGGGGGAGGAGTCGTCGCTTTCGGGCTTGTTTTCGAAAGGCGACTCCGGCACTGTCGGAGGTCGCTCCTCCTCATTCTGGACCATTGGCCCTCCTTACCCCGAAGGGGCGACGTGGTACAATTATAGGAAACAGATGCACCCGGCGGGGGTTCTCTGCGGGACATTCAACCGGGTCCGGAAGGGCGCCCGGACAAGAAACCGGGGCCGGTCCACCTCCGTCTTTCTCTGTCCTTTTTGATTATAAGAGACCCGACTCTTTTCCGACAATAGTCGACCGGGAGGCTTTTCATGGACAAGGACGACCAGACGCCCTTTCTTCTCGAGGAGAAGCTCCGGCTCCTTCCCGACTCTCCCGGGGTTTATCTCATGAAGGACGACGCCGGAGAGGTCCTTTATGTGGGAAAGTCGAAGTGCCTGAAGGACCGGGTCCGCTCCTACTTCCAGAAGACCCGGCCCACATCCCCCCGCATCCGCAAGATGACCGAGCGGGTCACCAACATCGAGACCATGGTGACCCGAAGCGAGCTCGACGCCCTCATCCTCGAAAACACTCTGATCAAAAAATACCGGCCCCGCTTTAACGTCCTCTTCCGGGACGACAAGACCTACCCCTACCTCCGCTTCTCCTACTCAGAGGACTTTCCCCGCCTCTCGGTCACAAGAAGGGTCACGCGGGGGCAGGACCTTACCTTCGGCCCCTACGCCAACCCGGGCGCCCTCCGGGAGACTCTCGGCATGATCTCCCGGAACTTTCCTCTCGCCACATGTACTCTCGACCTGGGAAAGACGATCGACAGACCCTGCATCGAGTACCAGATCGGCCGGTGCCTTGGCCCCTGCGCCGGACTCGTCTCCCGGGAGGACTACCGGACAATGGCCGACGGGGTCCGCCTCTTTCTCGAAGGAAAGGATACAGACCTCGAGGCCCTTCTCCACAACGAGATGGTGAAACACGCCAAGAACCTCGACTTCGAGAAGGCCGCCCGGGCCAAACACCGGCTCGAGAGTGTCCGGACCGTCCTCGAGCGCCAGACAGTCGAGTTCACGGTCATCCACCCCCTCGATGCGATCGCCCTCGAGACGCTCGACGGAGCCGCCCAGATCCAGCTCCTTTCGGTCAGAAACGGCCGTATCGCCGGCCGCCGGGAGGTCCATATAAAGAACCACGATCCCGACAGCCCCGAAGAGATCCTTCTCGCCTTTCTCGAGCAGCACTATTCCCAAGAGACCACCGCCCTGCCAGACGAGATCCTTCTCTCTCACCCCCTTTCAGAGGAAGGGCTCAAGAACCTCGATTGGATGGCCGAAAAGAAAGGTACAAAGGTCGTGGTGAATTCCCCCAGGCGAGGAGAGAGGAAGACCGTGGTTGAGCTCGCACAGAACAATGCCAGAGAGGCGCTGAGAGAACGGGGAAAGAGCAGGGAGAACCTCTTTACCGCAATGGAGGAGGTCAGGGAGATGCTCGGCCTTTCCAGGGTTCCCGGTTCGATCGGATGCGTCGACATCTCTAATACGGGAGACTCCTATCCCGTGGCCTCGCTCGTCGTCTTTGTGGACGGCCTTCCCGACAAATCCCTCTACCGGAGGTTCAGGATCCATTACGACCGGGGTCAGGACGACTTCCGGATGCTTGCCGAGGTTCTCTCTCGCCATTTCGACGACCGTCCGCTCCCCGACCTTCTCCTGATCGACGGGGGGCTCCCCCAACTCCGGGCCGCCCTCGCAGCCCTCCACCAGATCGGTCGGATCCCCCTCCCCCGGCAGGTGATGGGAATTGCCAAGGAACGGAGCCGGACGGGTCACCTCGAACGGCTCGTCGCCCCGGAGTTCGATGCCCCGCTGATCCTTCCCCCCCATTCCCCGGCAACCCTTCTTTTGATGAGAATCCGCGACGAGGCTCACCGGTTCGCCATCACCTACCACCGGAAGCTCCGGGAGGAGGCCCTGACCCGATCGAGACTTCTCGATATTCCCGGGATCGGCCCCTCTCGCGAGAAACAGCTCCTCGTGGCCTTCGGTTCGGTCGAGGCCCTCCGGGGAGCCGACGCCGACACGATCGCCCGGAAAGGGGCCATCCCCCTCTCCCTTGCCACCCGGATCGCGGAACACCTGAGAACACCGGAGCCTTCTGCGACCGATCTCCCTGAGAAGACGCCATGATCCAGCCCATCATCATCATGTTCGTGGGGCTCAGCTGGGTCTCAGCCGCCCTCTTCTTCCGACACGAGATCGACCCCCTTTACAACCAGATGCCCCTGATGGCAAGTCTCGTTATCCTTCTGGTCCTGCTTCTTCACGCGATTGTCCTGGCCGGAATCGGACGAAATCTCGGACGACCCTACCTGTCGAAAAGGAAAGGAAGCAAGTCAGGCCAGGGGATCCCTCCCCCCTCCTTCTCCTTCGTCGTCACATGGAGCTTCATCGCTCTCTGCGCCATGATCGGAGGAACGGCCTTTCGCTCCCAGCCCGGCTCACTTGCCATGGCCCTCTGGATCCTCGGGGGCGTGACCCTACTGGCCTCCCTGTGCTTTCTCCTCATTCCCTCTCAGGTCCACTCGGAGAATGCCGAAGGGGAGATCATATTCAAGCCGAACCCGGTCCGCATGGCCCCCAAGGCGGTCTACTTCTGGAGCTCCTCCATTGTCTACGGGGGGTTTTTTTTGGTCGCCGGGGCGACCATCGCCAGCACATCAGGGATAGTCTCTCTCATCAGTATGGGAACAGGGGCCGGCTGGCTCCTGGGGGCGACCATTCTCTCCCTGGTTTCCCTTTTCCGGATGGGGATCTCCGATGACGAACATGCGGCCACGAAGACCAAGCTCCTTGTCCCCTCGGAGGACTTCGCCCAGCTCGCCGGGAACCCCGAGATAAAGGGCGAAATGGCCCAGATCCTCTATCAGGTGACCAATGCCCAGAAGACAGTCGGCTCCGTCCAGAACGGGATTCTCCTGACGGGTTCCTCCGGAGTCGGACGCACCATCTTCGCCCGAGCCCTTGCCGGAGAGTACAAGCGCCCCCTCTTCAACCTCACCCTCGACTCCCTTCTCACACTCGACGCCCAGGGCTTCGAAAATCACTGGAAGGGCTTTCTCTTCAAGATCAAACCCTTCAACCCCCTCGTGATCTACATCGAAAACTACGGAGCCCTCATTAAAGCCGCCCAGGGAAATCCCCAGGGGCTGCACAACATTCAGAGCTTCCTTTTGAGACTGGCAAAGAACAGGACCCATCTTCTCATAACATCGGCCGACCAGCCCGACGATCTTCCCAAGACCTTCGTCTCCCCCCCCATCATCCACTGGACGATCCCTATACCCATGCCGGACACCGAGATGCGAAAAACCCTGCTCGGGAGATTCCTCCTCGAAGAGGCCAAGAAGAACGAGCTCCTTCCGGGAAGCGTCCCCCTCCTGACCACAGAGATGATCCAGGGGTTCGACTTGGGAAAACTTTCTACCCTGATGCAAGGATTTGCCGCAGAGGATATCAGGGAGGTCGTCATCCACGCCGTCGACTATGCCCGAAAGCTCCGTCGCGCCTTGCGCCAGCTTGATATCGACGTCTCGATTCGGAGGAAAGCCCAGAACTGGAAGGATCCGACGGCAGGTCCCATGGAACGGGTTCGCGCCCGCCTTAACGACGACACGATGGCGCCATTCCTGATTCGCCGAACAAGCGAACTCTTTTCGGGCCGTCAGAAGAAGTCCCACGAATCGATCCTGATCATCGGCCGAAACCGCTCGATCCGTCGACAGATTGCCGAAAAACTCGCCGCGATCGTCGGCTACACATTCATGACGACCCCCGACGAGAAGCGTCTCGACGGAACCGAGTTCCGGAACCTTTTGCTCCGAAGCCGGAAGCACCGTCCCTCGACAATCTTTGTGGATCCGGTCGAAGAACTCTTCCCCAAGGTCCAGCTCTCGAACTACGGCTACCACGGGGAACTTTACAACCAGAAGGTCATGGAGCTTTCGCAAGCCAACGAGGACAAGAACGTCTGGCTCATCGGGGGAGCCGACGACGTCAACAAGATCGATCCCTTCATTGCCCGGCGATTCTCCTCCCTGCTCGACCTTGCCGAACTTGGCCGCTCCCTCTTTTCCGAGCTCGAGGAGTTTGCCCTGGGAAAGGTCCTCGAAGGCGTGGAGCCAGAAAAGATCAACTTTGCAGAATTCGACCACACCGAGGAACCTGCGGCGGAAGCCGTCGAGGGGATGACAGACCCCCTGGAATCGGGCCTGCACTTTCTTATGGCACCACCCGCCGCAGAGGCACTTCCGGACTTTCCGGGGCGCCCCGACACCCAGATCGAAATCCGCTCCATCCTTGAGGCCGGCCGATACGGGATCAAAAAAGGCGGCTCCGGACTTCTCGGTGCCTTCCTGTTTTCCGGCCCCCGGGGTACGGGGAAGCTCGAGGCAGCCAAGGCCGTGGCCAAGTACCTCTCACCCGAAAAACCCTCCCTCGTGGTCCGGGACATGGGTCTCTTCTCCGATCGCCTCTTTGCCAGCATGCTCCTCCAGCGCCCACTGGGGTCGACGGCATCGAGCCCCGTCCCGGTAGGGCTTCGATCGGTTCTCGAAGATCGGCCCGACTCCGTCCTTTATCTCGACAACATTGAGCAGGCGCACCCCTCGGCTTGGGACTTTCTCCAGGAATATGTGGCCGACGGTGTCATGAGCGATGGGAAGAAGCGCCTTGGGGTTCCGAGAAGCACCCTCATCCTGGGAACATCCCTCTTCTCCGGAGACGAGATGGAGGAGCTCCGGGGAGGCAATCGCGCCGCCATGATCCTGGAAAAGCTTGCCGAAAAAAACAGCCGGCTCGCCCATCTTCCAGTCTTTGGCCGAGAGCTGCTAAGCACACTCGACCTGATCGTACCCTTTCCCACATACACCGATACCGATCTGATCGATCTGGCCCGGAGAACGGTCTACCAGACGCTCAGCGACTTCATTGCCACCCACCCCCTTCAAGGGTTTCTCGATGTCGACCCGGAGGTACCGGCCTTCATTGCCTATCAGGTCGATCCGGCACTTGTAACGCTCCCCCAGCTTCAAAGGAAGGCCCAGTCGCTTCTTCTTCCGGCAATCAAGGAGCTCGAGCAGGCCGCCGCTTCGATGACCCCGGAGAGTTCGCTTCTGATCGGGATCGTCGACAACCAGATCCGACTCACGGAAGGGGCCCCGATGGCTCCCGAACCTCAACAGACGGTCGTCTCGGCTATCGCCGGCTGACCGGCATCACGAAACCGACAAGCCCCCCCAGCACGAAGACCGCGGCGAGGTCCGAGACCCAGGTCCCCGGGAGAAGAAGACCGGTAAGACCGGCGGCTGAGATCCCCCCCGAAAGGACAACGGCCAGGACCCGCCCCAATCCCTTGACCTCTCCCAGAAGAATCCCAAGTGCCCCCAGGGAAAAGATCACCATCGTCCTGTCGACAAGCGTATGCCGGAGGACCAAAAAGAGACCCAAAACCGTCGCAAGAAGGATGGCGGCATCGCAAAACGGAGACCGCCCGGATCGGTTGCCAAGCCAGGAGAGGGCGTAGAGACCAAGACCAGCCCCAAGAATGGCGTGCACCGAGATCGTACTGAAGGGAATGGGGTCGATCACAGGTCTTGCCAGGACGCCTCCCAGAGAGAGTCCCAGAAGGGAGGCGATCCAAAGAAAGACCCAGGAGAGAAAGGAGCGGCTCCCCCGAGGGAGCGCCAGAAGGACGAAAAGGAGGCCGGAACTGACGAGGAGGCCCCCCTCCAGTGGGAGCGGAGATCGGGGGTAAAGGAGAAATCCCGCGACGAGAACGGCGGTCCCGCTCTGGGAAAAAAGGACGCCCAGGCGAAACGTTCGGGAGAATTCGCACCAGCGCTCCATCAAAAGAGGCAGGATCCCTCCGAGAACGAAAAGATGGAGTATGGCGAGGAGGGGGAACTCGAGGAGGGGAGTCGAAAGCCTCGGGCGGAAATAGGCCAGCAGAACACACGAAAGAAAGATGTTCACCAGGGCAATGATCCGGAGCCCCCTCCGGAAACCCCAACCCTCCTCGATTGTCAACGCGGCTCAAACCTCATAGAATGAACGCTCCAGCAGGCGAGAGTGGCGAAACGGCAGACGCACCAGATTTAGGATCTGGCGGGGTAACCCGTGGGGGTTCAAGTCCCCCCTCTCGCACCATATTATGACCACGGACTCCCCCCCTGTAAGCGGGCCCCTGTTCTGGCACCTATGCCAGCCCATGCTTCCGAATCTCGAGTACCACATAATTTTCTATCAATATTTTCACAAACATCCATCAGAATGCTCTCCGTCCTTATATGCGCCTTTTTTATCTTGTTATAACACCCCTTCCGATGGCTTCTGAAATAATTCCTCACGCTGAATCCTCTCCTTAGTTCTTGGAAAAGAGCCTCAGCTCGCACCGGTACCGGGAGGCCTCTCCAAATAGCTTGTCCAAGGGCTGTCAGAGGGGAGCGCTGCTTGCCGCTGTTGGGCTTGTCGGGCAGGCTCATTTTAATCAGCCCGCTTTCCATCGCCCGAAACAGATATGCTGGCGAAAATGCAGCGTGTATTCAAGACGACTCAATAAAATTGGACTCGCTATTCCTGCGCCTCCAGAAACGACGACGCCTCCCGCCCTTTGAGATGCTCCCGGACCACGAGCGCCATCGACAGGAAGATGAGACCCATTCCGGCCCCCGTAGAAAGATTCGGAAC
>DAHXNG010000067.1 GCA_027366615.1 Nitrospirota bacterium
AATTCGCTTCGAGTCGTCTCACGAAAAATCAAGGGAATTTTTTCTGAAAGGAGAAACGTAAAAAAACGATTTCGTCACTGACGTTCCGAAGTGGATCCCAATCAGTAAATTGGGTGGCTCCGTTCGAGGCAATTTTGTAGATACAGCCGGTTTGCCAGAAGAGAGAGATTGCGTTGCAGAATCATGGTTGCGGAATGGCCTCCAGTTCGTCGATCGCGATGTTGAGCTGAAGACGCCAGCGCGTCTGAAATGGACCGGACTTAGGCAACGTTGGATCGAGGCGGTCATCGGTCGCGGTCAGCTTCGAGCGCAGAGGTTTGCTCAGTCTCGCGAAAGTGGACCGACTGGTATACCGCCCGCTATATCTACAGCGCCGTAAGCGACCGACAGACCGATGAACTGGTGAAATATCGGCGACAACGGGGGTCAAGCCTCAGCATGTCTACTGGCGTGGAAAGAGTTGGAAAATGTCCCGACCGGGTTAGGATTAAGGGAGAATCGATCCAAGGAGGTCAGAGATGACGACCGTCAAACCCCAGGAATGGACCTACGAAGATTATCTGTCGCTTCCCGAAGGGGGCCCCCTGCGCTACGAGGTGATCGACGGAGAGCTTTACATGACCCCTGCGCCCAACCTCAGACATCAGGAAATTTCTTGGAACCTGGCCGTCGCCTTCGGGTCTTTCTTGAAGGAAAGACCGATAGGAAAGAGTTTTTCCGCCCCCTGCGACGTGATCTTTTCCCATTCTCCCCTACAATACGTGGAACCGGATCTGGTGTACGTTTCGAACGCCCGACGGGAGATTCTTACCGAGCAGAACATCCAGGGGGTTCCGGACCGGGTTGTCGAGATCCTGTCCCCCGCCACGGAAAAACGGGATCGTCGGACAAAATTCTCCCTGTACGAACGATTCGGCGTTCCCGAATACTGGATCGTGGATCCCGAAACGGAGACAGTCCAGGTTTTTCGCCTTGCCGACGGGCGTTATCCGGCCCCCCTGGAACTCCGCAAGGGGGACGTTCTGGAATCTCCC
Organism: Nitrospirota bacterium; assembly: GCA_027366615.1. GTDB lineage: Bacteria > Nitrospirota > Leptospirillia > Leptospirillales > Leptospirillaceae > UBA4572. Next base: position 1,035 of record DAHXNG010000067.1, read on the forward strand.
AACCTGCCCGGCCTGTCGATTCCCCTGTCCGACGTCTTTTCTTCCTGATCGTCCCGAAAGGGACCGCGATCATCGCGACCCTTTTCCGCCCGTCCCCAGGCGATTTTCTGGCCTTCTGCCATTCAGAGATGCCTTGTGGACCTTATGCTTGGATTGCTGTATTGTGGTGCAAAAATGATAAAATGCTTTCCGAGGAGCCTTCAACCCTGCCAATCATTTCTATGTTTTACGGGATCATCATTCGCCTGTACCTCCTGGACAGCACACAAACCACCTCCCCCACATCCATGCGAAGAACGCTTAGTTTGAGGCATCCATCGGAATCGAAGAGGGCGAAGTTCTCTCCGGTACATTGCCCCGCAAGCAATTGAGACTGGTGCAAGCAAGATCGAGATTCATCGCGACGAACTGATGGCCGATTGGGATCTGACGGCCAGCGGCGAGATCCCCTACAAAATCGATCCTCTGTGAGGAGACGCGCTTATGTCCTGGAATGTCAAAACAGTCAAACCGTTGCCGGATTATCGCATTTACGTCGAGATAGAGGATGGTCGAAAAGGCGTTTTTGACATGACGCCCTATCTTGATCATGGCGCATTTCGCGAGCTTCGGGATGTGCATTACTTTAATCGGGTGGGCATTGCGTTTGGGGCCGTCACATGGCCTCATGATCAGGACATTGCGCCAGAAACTCTGCTTGCCGAAATGCTTCCTTCCGGATAGACCGGTGGCCGGAGCCAGAAGAGTCTCGCATCGATGAACTCTCCCTCACCTAAGCGTTTTGCGCTGTAGGAGGGGTTTCCTCTTTCGCCGAGGATGCGCGAAGGCCTTTGGGCCTTTGCGTCTTATTCTCCTCTCCGGAGGCTTTGTCGCAGGACTCCTGCCCTAGATGTTTGCGTTTTCCGATCCCGCACTGCCGGACAGGCTTTTTCTGGATCTCGCCTTCCAGAAGAAGCCGGACTCCCCTTTTGGCAATGACCAGGCTGGCGTTTTGATCGGCGTTATCCGTATGTTCGTAGCGCTGGCAGACGAACAAAGCCTGTGAGACTCTGTTGTCCGGGTGAATGTGCCCGCATTCGGCACACTCCTGCGAACTGCATTGCGGGGAAACCTTGTGGACGAGCTTCCCGTTTTGTCGGGCCTTGTACGATAGACAGACTACGAAGAGCCCCCACATGGAAGAGAGTACGGCCCGGGCGAGACCGGCCTTTGCGGCGGCTCCGTTTCGGACATGCCGGCCGGACTCGTCTTTTACCTCGTCCGCATTACACTGATATAGACATGGCCGATGTCAAGCCCCTTGAGCAAAGGTATCTGCTCAGGTCAGGTTCCGCCCCGTCGGATTCACCGGGGGGGGATTTCTGAACGCGCCAAAGTCCTGACATTTCTTGAGCGGACAATCGTTTCAATCGAACCGCTGGCTTTTTCCGAATGTTTTTATCATGGTTCCCATGACGCCCCCTTCTCCCCTTCCCGACAAAGGGGCCCTGGTTTCCCTGGTGCGCTCCGATCCGGAACAGTCCATCGGACTCTTCCTGGAACTCCTCTCCCTTCTTGCGGCGTCCGAGACAGAGATCCGGAGCCTGAAGGAAGAGAACAAGGTCCTGCGGGAAAAGCTCCGGGAACTCGAGATCCGGCTGAACAAGAACAGCCAGAACAGCTCCAAGCCTCCCTCGAGCGACGGCTACCGGAAACCCGCCGCCAAGAGTCTCCGGACCCCCTCTGGAAAGAGGTCCGGCGGACAGCCCGGCCACGACGGAGAGACGCTTCTCGCCGTGACGGGCCCGGACCGGACCGTCGAGGTTCCGGTGTCCTCCTGTTCCTGCGGAGCGGATCTCTCCGGGATCCCGGCCTCGGAGTAAGAAGCCCGCCAGGTGTTCGATCTTCGGAACCCCGTCTCGACGTCACCGAATACCGTCTGGCCAAAGTGTGCTGCCCGTCCTGCCGGAAGAAGATCACCGCCCCCGCTCCCGAGGGAGTGGCGGCTCCCACCCAGTACGGTCACCGGTTCAAGGCCGCCCTGGTTTACTTCCACGAGGATCAGTCCATCCCCACGAACCGGGTCCGCCAACTCTGTTCCGATCTCTTCGAAGCGGTCGTGAGCGAAGGGACCATCCTCGAGGCCAGCCGTCTCCTCTCCGGCCGGCTCGGTCCCTTCGTCGAGCGCGTCCGGGGGCTTCCGGTCGTCGCCCCGGTCCTTCATGCCGACGAGACGGGACTCCGGGTTGCCCCCCGTCTTTCGTGGTGCCTCGTCGCCTCGACGGAGAAAGTGACTCTTCTGGGTCTTCACGAGAAACGGGGTCAGGAAGGCATCGACGCCCTGGGCGTCGTCCCCCAAAAGCCCTGGGAACCACCGTCCACGACTTCTGGGGGCCTTATCTCTCCTACCCCGGACAGCACGCCTTCTGCAATGCCCATCTCCTCCGGGAGATGACCGCTCTCGAAGAGTCCGACCGCCATCGCTGGGCCACGGAGATGAAAGAGTTCCTCCTCGAGACGAAGGCGGAGGCCGGCGCCCGCACAACGCCTCCCGACGGGTTCTCCGTCACAGCCCGGTTCGCCAAGCTTGCCAAGATCCTCGACCGGGGATGGGAGGAGGCGGGACGTCCCGAAAAACTCCGGAACTCCCGGGGCCGCCCCAAGGCCACCCCCGCCCAGAATCTCCTCAGCTTCCGATCTCCCCGGACTTCCTTCACTGCTCTTCCGGAACCTCTCCTTCAAAACTCTCGCACGTTCTCTCCGTTTTCATCCCAGGGGAGAGCTGAGCTGTTACGTCAATTAAATCTCCGACACGGCGACTTGACTGATCTAATATAATGGTTCATACTTTTAAAAGTGAACCATTATATTAGATCAAGGAGCGTTTCATGACTCATCTCGGAACCGTTCTCCGCCGGGCGAGGAAACTGATGGGCTGGAGTCAGCGGGATCTCGCCGCCCGGACCGGACTTGGACAAAGTCATATCCAACGTGTCGAGCGGGGAGAGGACGTCCGGCTCTCCACCCTCGAAAAACTCGCAGCGGCCTTCGACGCCGATATCGTTCTCGTTCCCGGGAAAATCCACGGACTCGTCCTCCATCTGGCGGAAGACAGCTGGAGGGCCGCGGGATCTGAGTCCATGGGAGCCGCGCTGAATCCCGAGGATGACAGCATGCTGTTTACGATCGAGAACACTGCCGAGGAGAAGTAGCCCATGGAAGCGCTCGTTTTTCTCGACATCCGGTCGAAAAAGACCCTCGTTGGAGCTATCCGCCGGATCGGATCAGCCGATTCGTACGCATTTTCCTTTGACGACGGCTATCGAGCCCTTTCCGCCCTCGAGCGTCCTGTCCTGGGGCAATCCTTTCTCGACAAAAACCGGAATCCCGTCGCCCCGGGAAAAGTGACCAACACGAAATTGCTTCCCTGGTTTTCGAACCTTCTCCCCGAAGGAAAACTCAGACAAGTCATCGCTGCCCAACACTCTTTCAGCACAAAAAGGGATTTCCCGTTGATTGTTGCCCTGGGAGGAGATCTTCCCGGAGCCGTTGTCGTGGAATCCAACGGTCGGAGGGAAGACTCCTTCCCCGACGACTCCCTCCCGGAGACAGCCCTTTCCGAAGACGCGTGGAAGTTTTCCTTGTCCGGAGTCTATCTCAAATTTTCAGCAGTCCGGGAAACGAGCGGAGGACTGACCGTTCCGGCCCACGGAGTCGGCGGTTCCTGGATCGTCAAACTGCCATCCGAAATCTACGAGGCCGTTCCGGAAAACGAGTACGACATGATGCGGTTCGCCGAAAAGGTCGGACTCCGGATTCCCGAAATCGACCTCGTTCCCATGGGACGCATCCGGGGTCTCCCGGTCGGCATCGACCCGGACAAGTCCGCATTCGTCATCAAGCGATTCGACCGTCTTCCCGACGGCGGACGACTCCACATCGAAGACTTCGCCCAGGTGTTCGGACTCTATCCCGAAGAAAAGTACGGGAAAATCAGTTACGGAAACATCGCCAAGGTCGTCTACGCCCTATCCGGCGAAAACGGCTTGAAAGAGTTCGTTTCCCGGCTCGTCATAAGCGCCGCCATCGGCAACGGGGACATGCACGCGAAAAACTGGTCCCTCCTCTATCCGGATGGACGGACTCCCGAACTGTCCCCCCCCTACGATTTCGTCTCCACGCTGAACTACGTTCCCGGGAAAGAAACGATGGGGCTGTCCATCGCCGGAACGAACGCCTTTTCGGACCTCTCGCTGGATCTTCTCGCTCGGTTTGCCGAAAAAACCGGACTACCGGAAGACGTGATCCTTTCCGCCGCCAAGGAGACCGCGCTTCGGATTCCGGACGCATGGAGCGACATGCGGTCGATCGCGTCTTCCCCTCAATCCGTCGTCAAATCCATCGACACTCATATGAAGACGGTTCCCCTTCTGATTCGAAGAGTCTCCCTATCCGTTTAAAGAACGGACAGGGACTTATAGGGTCATGCAGTATGCCAAGAGGCTTATTCTCTCTATTAATTATTTTTTTTAAATAACTTACTCGACTTACAAAGCCGATTTTCAATCGAAAGCTTCGCTGACTTTTTCCTAAAGCGGGTCCCGGATTTCTCGTTTTGATCCAATCCGCGGCAAACCTCCCCCCCCAGGGCATGGATTCGATCTGCCGGGCAGATCGATCCGCCATTTCCCTTCGATTTTCAAGTCGATCCTGGTATTGAATTTTTTCCCTACTTAGTCTAAATTGCATTTCAATTGCAATATTGATAAAGCCATGGAAGGAGTCCGCCATGTACGTTCCCCGCACGATCGAACCCTTCGTCAAGACCGTGTCTGAACAGTTTCCCGTCCTGATCGTGACGGGAGCCAGACAGGTTGGAAAAACGACATTTCTTCTAAAGGCAAGCGAGGGGAAAAGGGACTACGTTACGCTGGACGATCCCGGGACGAGGGAGCTGGCGAAGAGAGATCCCGCCCTGTTTTTCCAGAGATTCCCTCCCCCTGTTCTGATCGACGAGATCCAATATGCCCCGGAACTCCTGCCTCACATCAAGATCATTGCGGACCGGTCGGGGCGGACGGGACTTTTCTGGCTGACGGGAGCGCAGCCCTTTCATCTGATGAAGGGGGTCTCCGAGTCCCTGGCGGGACGGGTCGGAGTTCTCCATCTCCTGGGTCTTTCCAGGGACGAACAGAGAAACGCCGGCAACGAATGCCGCCCCTTCCTCCCGACCCCGGACGAAATCGACAGGCGGGTCGGAACAAAACCGCCCATATCCCTTAAATCCCTCTACCGGAGCATCTGGAGGGGATCCTTTCCGGCCGTCGCCCTGGAGGAAAAGGTCGACCGGGACCTTTTTTACAGCTCCTATGTTCAGACCTATCTGCAACGGGACATACGGGATTTGTCCAAGGTCGGAGACGAGATGGCCTTTCTCCGCTTTCTCAGGGCATCGGCCGCCAGAACCGGACAGATCCTGAATCTCGCCGAATTGGCCCGTGATACCGACGTCTCCTTCAACACGGCAAAAAACTGGCTCTCCATCCTCAAAAGCTCCGGGGTCGTCACCCTGCTTGAGCCTTATCACAACAATCTGACCAAACGACTGGTCAAGTCACCGAAGCTCTATTTTCTGGACACGGGACTCTGCGCCTACCTGACCGAATGGTCGACCCCGGAAACGCTCGAATCCGGCGCCATGTCCGGGGCCATTCTCGAAACATGGATCCTGACTGAGCTCTTGAAAGGATACTGGCACAACGGTCGAGAAGCGTCGTTCCATTTCTACCGGGACAAAGAGGGAAAGGAGATCGACCTCGTCCTCTCACAAGACGGGATCCTCTATCCTCTCGAATTCAAGAAAACGGCCTCCCCCCGGATCGAGGACATCCGATCCTTCGCCGCACTCGACAAGCTTTCCGTTCCGGTCGGACCCGGAGGACTTGTCTGCCTTTCCGAAAGGTCGATTCCCCTTTCGGCGACGGTCCGGACGATTCCGATCCACGGGCTTTGACTCCCGACGACGGGGAGGGACCTTTTGGCCCGCTCCAGGGCCAAAGGGTCATCGCAGAGGGACATTGCGGTCCGGACGACCTCTCCCGACATCGCTCTTTCTTCCCGATATGATGTGGGTGAAATATGTTCCAAGTCGTGATAAGCTTAAGCGACGAAAGAAGGAGGGGCATCGTGGAAGCTGTTTTGTTCGACACACATGGTTATGTCAAACGTCTCGAAACTGCCGGAATCCCTCCCAAACAAGCGGAGGCTCATGCCGAAGCCCTTCTGGAGGCGATGCGTGGTGGTGTTGTCACAAAGGCGGATCTTCTGGAAGTAAAAAGTGAACTAAAACAGGATCTTTCTGCTATTCGGACGGAGATAAAGGAACTCGAAACACGCCTGACTCTTCGATTCGGTCTGATGCTGGCCGCTGGCGGCGGTCTCATCGTCACACTGGAAAAGTTCCTTAAATAGGATACTCTCTACCCTAGGAACATCTCCTCCTAGAAGGGATAGAGAAGTTTGCTGTTCAGAAGATTCACCCTGTTTCAACGCGCAGGAAGCCCCGGCCTTTAGGCCGGGAAGGAATGCGCGTGTTTTTAGACAAGCAACTTCTGCAGTAGAATATGACGAATGAAGATCTCCTTGCAGACAAAACTTCTTCCAACGGAAGAACAGAACCTTCTCCTGGCCGAAACGGCCAGAACCTTCAATGCTGCCTGTACTTGGCTGGCTCAGGAAGGCTTTGCTTCCAAAATC
>DAHXNG010000070.1 GCA_027366615.1 Nitrospirota bacterium
TCTCAGGCCCCATCGACACCCTGATCCTGCCCTTCACCATTCCCCTCTGCATCCTCTCCGACCGGCTTCCCTCCACATTCTCCAAAGCCCAGCCCCATGAAGACAGCGCGACTGCGCGGAAGGCCCGACGGCGGGCGCGGAAACTTCCTCAGAAGGGGAATCCGATCCCCACGAAGGTCACCGCCCCCGCCTCCGTCGAATAGCCAATATCGACACGCCCCACGACATTGGGCTTGACGAGGGCCCGAATTCCCACACCAGGGTTGACCGCATAGTCTCCGATGGTCGAAACCTGGGCCGCATCGCGAAAGACCTCCCCCACCCCCAAAAACGGGGCCACCTGAATCTCGGACTCCACATTGAAAAGATTCATGTCGAAGGCGGCAATCCGCTCCTCGATATTGACAAGTGAGGCATCGTAGTCGTAGAAACGGCCCGTGCCAAACCCTTCGAGACTGAAGGCCCCCCCCAACATGCTCATGGCATAGAAGGGGATGTTTGGCCCGTTCATCAGGTTCAGCATGGCCCGGATGGCCAGGACGTCCTGCCCGTTGTCCCCGTGGGGGATCCAGGTCTTGTACTCCGCGTCGAAGCGGTCGAAGACACTGCTCTGGCCGGGCGTCATATTGTTGTCGAGCTCCGCGAAGACCCGGGCGTATGTCCCCGAGGAGGGGATGAGATGGTTGTCCCGGGTGTCGTAGGTGATATTGGCACGATGGGTCAGGATCTGGGCCCCGGTCGCAAATCCCGGGGTATCGGGGAAGAGCTGTCCGGTATATGCCATCCCCGGCACCTGACCGGGAGAGCCGCCGTAGGCGCGGTAGCGCTCCATGAACCAGACCCGGAACTTCATGTCGTCGAGGTTCGCCCCGAAGGTCGCGTGGGCCGAGGTGGTCGAGAGTGTATAGTTCGACTGGTCGGAAAAGGAAGAGGTGGGGCCGATCCCGTAGAAGCGGGCCGTCGGGTTCTTGAAGCTCTTGGCCCGGGCGTCGAAGATATAGCGCCCGTGGTCAAGGGAGAGATCCCGGTAGTGGAACTCGTAGAAGTTCATGATCGAGTTGGACTGGACCCCCATCACATGCCAGCGCTTCAGGTTCCCCTTGTAGTAGCGGTAGTACCGAAAGCCCGTCTCAAGCCCCATATAGGAGTTGTACATGACCGAAGGGGCAAAGATCGAGGTAATCCGGCCCGAGGGCTTGGCGTAGAGTATCGGCACGATGGTGCCGTAAGTGAGTCCCGAGTTGAATGAATCCCCGATCGCGGGAACCGGGACGACCACTGTGTTGTCGAAGGGGGTGCTGTAGCTGAATGGAGGGGGAGCGCCGATCGGAAGCTGGGGGAAGGTCAGCCCCTGGGGTCCCAGGGAGGTCTGAACAGGAGCCAGAGGCGGCGCAAGAGGAACGGCGAAAACGGGGGAGGTCGAGCAAAGGGATTCGAAGAGAAAAAGGCCCCCCAGAAGGACCCCTGCCCCCCATCGAAGCTCCTTGAGCCAAGAAAGGATGCCCGGAGTCCGAGTCATCGCCCCTCCCTCCCGAGGGAGTCGAAGATCGCGCCACCGAGGCGGGAGAGCCCTTGTCTCCCCCGTCGGAGGCTTGGCCCCAGAGAGATAAGCGCAACAAGAAGAGCGGGACGAAAGAGAAGTGCCCGGAGAGTTGAGGAAAGGGCAAGATCCCCCTCCTCCGTAACAAAGGAGAGAAGCTCCGGGGGCAGAGGCTCCTCCGCCCCGTCGGAGACAGCCCGGATCAGGGAGGCGGGGATCCCGGCCCGGCGGGTCACAGAGAGCCAACCGGCGCTTTCCATATCGACGGCCATCGCCCCCGTCTGCTCGTAGAGCCTGAGCTTTTCCGAGGGGGTGGCGACCAGTCGGTCCGACGACAGAATCCGTCCCGTCCGGAGGGGGGCAACAGCCGGCGATTCTTCGGCAAAAAGACCAAGCGCCGTCGGGAGAGGAACCGGGATCTCCTCCCCCTCGGGGGTCACCACCTCATCCGCCGCCAGAAGTGTCCCGGGAGAAAGGTCGGGAGCAAGGGCACCCGCAAGACCCGTGAAGAGAACACGATCATAGTGATCGGAGGAGAGAGCTCCTGCAATGCGGTCGAGACCTGCCCGGCCGGGGCCGACCCAGACAACATCCATTGCGGGAGTCCGGACGGCCAGACCAGACCCGGATGAGAGGCTTCGGGGCAGGAGGCGTCCGGACGCTCCCCGACAGAAGGCCCGGGCTTCGTCCCCGATCGCTGTCACAACGAGGAGGGAGCCTCCGGGGGGGGATCCCTCAGACACTTCGGGCGATCGGCGCGTAAGGAGCCGTCTTCCAGAAGTCCACCCGTTCGTGGCCCAGGGCCCGGCCCCGCTCTGTCATGTTCCGGTAGAGGGCCAGGGCCCAGAGGGGGAAGTAGTGGCGATACATGTGGTAGCGAAGATAGAAGACCCGGGGGAAGCCCGTTCCCGTAAAAAGCTCCTCATCCCAAGTGCCCTCCGGGGTCATCCGCTCGAGAAGATACTCGACCCCTCTCCGGACCGCGGGGCTGTGGGCATGGCCTCCGTGCAGGAGGGCGATCAGGGCCCAGGCGGTCTGGGAGGGCGTGGAAGCTCCCCTCCCGGCAAAGTCGCTCGAGGCATAGGACAGGCAGTCCTCTCCCCATCCTCCGTCATCGGCGTTCTGACGGGCAAGAAGAAACTCCATGGCGCGGACAACCCAGGGTTCGGACATCGGGACCCCGATACTCTTGAGGCCGGCCACCACCGACCAGGTGCCGTAGATATAGTTGACCCCCCACCGGCCAAACCATGAGCCGTCGGACTCCTGTTCGCGCCGGAGGTAGCGGATGGCGCGAGCGGCCGGAGGAAAGTCCGGTCCGTAACCCAAAGAGCCCAGAAGCTCGAGCACACGCCCGGTCAGATCGCTCGTACTGGGATCGAGAAGAGCCCCATGGTCGGCAAAGGGAATATGGTTGAGAAAGAGGAGGTCGTTGTCCCGGTCGAAGGCCCCCCATCCACCGTCCGTTCCCTGCATCGCCATCACCCAGAGACAGGCCCGGCGGAAGACCCCTTCCATCCGGTCGAACAGATCGGGACGGGAGGGAAGGATCTTGGCCATCCCCATGAGAACCATCGCCGTGTCGTCGACGTCGGGATAGTAGTCGTTCTCGAACTGGAAGGCCCATCCGCCCGGCTCGCAGTTGGGGGCCTTGATGGCCCAGTCTCCCATGGTCCGGACCTCCCGAACACAAAACCACTCCATCGCCCGGTCGACGGTGGGGGAGTCGGGAGTGAGCCCGGCCTCGATCAGAGCCCCGAGGGCCAGCGCGGTATCCCAGATGGGAGAGACGCAGGGCTGAACGAGAATCTCTTCCTCGCCCTCGCAAAGAAGATCCTCGATGGAGGCAAGAGCACGCTCCATGAGAGGATGGTCGTTTTTGTATCCGGAGAGGGAGAGCGCCACGACGCTGTTGGCCATGGCAGGATAGATCGCCCCGAGTCCTCCCTCCCCCTTGAGACGGGGAACCATCCACTCCATGGCGATTGAGAGCGCCCTCCGCCGCAGGAAGGCCGGAGGATGCCGGTTCCAGAAGCGCAGCACGATATCGAGAAGGAGAAAGAGGTTCCGGAGAGAGAAAATCCTGGGAGAGCGGGCGAAGGGATCCCCATCAGGGCGGGCGGGGTCGAAGAGCTCCTGGATCCCCCGATCGGGAGAGAGGGGAACAAGGGGCTTGTAGTGGTAGATAAAAAGAAGAGGGACGATGACGGTTCGGGACCAGTAGGAGACGGAGTAGATGGAAAAAGGAAACCAGGAGGGCAACAGAACCATCTCCACCGGGAGAGCCGGCACCTTCTCCCAATCGTACTGCCCGAAAACCGCCAGGGCAATCCGTGTGAAAACGTTGACGCTCCCGGCCCCTCCCTGGGAGAGAATCCACTCCCTCGCCCGGACCAGAACCGGATCCGACGCGCTGTATCCGCACATTTTCAGTGCCAGATAGGCCTTGACCGTGGCGCTGATATCCGGATCCCCGTCCTTGAAAAGCGGCCAGGCACCCTCCTTGCCCTGGACGGAGAGGATCGCGCGAACGATCTTCTTCCGGCGTTCGGGATCGATGGGACGCCCGAGCATCTCCAGAAGGAAGAGGTACTCGGAGGGAATGGTCGCATCGGCCTCGAGCGGCGCCACCCAATGACCTTCCTTCTCCTGGCAGGAAACAAGCCAGGAGAGGGCGCGGGAGATCGTCCGGGAAAGGCCGTCGGGGAGGGCCTCATTTTTTGATGGAAGGGGAGCGGACCTCTCGAGAAGTGCCGGAGAAGCGGCCGGACTCCCGTCGGTCATGGGCTGCCGCAGCCCCCCAAAAACATTCGATTGCCCCGTTGCCCCGTCCACCATTCCCGACCCGCTCACCGCACAGGCTTTATTGTTGGAATTAGAATCATCATCCTGATTTATTAGCAAAATCAAGCAAAAAGGTCAACATGGAATAGGCGAAATCCACGCCCGACAAAGGCCTCTTCTTCGAGAAAAAAGGCCTTCATCGCTTGATTTTTAATGAAAGATGCCCCATAGTTTAGAAAAAGATCCCGGGACGACACACTACAGGAGCCCTCTCCAAAAATGAGTCCCGACAGTCCTTCCCGGTCGTCAGTCTCCGGGCGCATCCAAACGAAGGAGACCCTCTTCATGCCATACTCCCCCGAGCCCCTTTCCCCGGAACTCGAACTTCGGGCCATCAATACCCTCCGGATGCTTTCGGTCGACATCGTCCAGAAAGCGAATTCCGGCCATCCCGGAACACCCATGGGCTTTGCCGCCCCCGCCTTCGTCCTCTGGCGAGACTATCTCCGGATCAACCCAAAAAATCCTGACTGGGCCGCCCGCGACAGGTTCGTCCTCTCCGCTGGTCACGCATCGGCCCTTCTCTATTCGCTTTTGCACCTGACAGGGTTCGGGCTCACCCTCGACGACCTGAAGTCCTTCCGCCAATGGGGTAGTCTGACCCCCGGCCACCCCGAATACCATCACACAATAGGCGTAGAGACAACCACCGGCCCCCTGGGGCAGGGGTTTGCCAACGCCGTGGGAATGGCTCTCGCCATAAGGCATCTCGGGGCAACATTCAACCGTCCTGGCATGACGATCCTCTCCCCCCGGGTCTTCGTGACCTGCGGGGACGGGGACATGATGGAGGGCATCTCAAATGAGGCCGCCTCATTCGCCGGCCACCAGGGCCTCTCGAACCTCGTCTGTCTTTATGACAGGAACCATATCTCGATCGACGGCAGCACCGATCTCGCCTTTACGGAAGATGTTCCGGCTCGCTTTAGGGCCCTGGGATGGGCTGTCCGCGAGGTTGCCGACGGGAACAATACCGCCGCCCTTCGTGATGCCATGGACTGGGCCACCGACCCGGACAAGGCCCTTCCCCAGGAACGCGACAAGCCCCGGATGATCGCGATCCGGACCCACATCGGATACGGAAGCCCCACCTACCAGGACACGGCCCACGTCCATGGCACCCCTCTGGGAGTGGATGAGGTCAAAAAGACCCGGGAGCACTTGGGCTGGCCACTTTCCCCCGACTTTTTCATCCCCGAAGAGGTCCGCCCCGTCTTTTCCGGGATCGCCGGCAAAGGTGCCGCACTCGAGGAGGAATGGAACGCCCTCTTTGCCCGCTACCGCGCAGCCTTCCCGAAGGAGGCAGAGCTCTTCGAGTCCGCTGTCATCAAGGGAAAACACGCCTCCGGACTGGCCTCGCGCCTCGCCCCCTTCTCACCTGCCGACAAGCCCATGGCCACACGTCAGGCCTTCGGAACCGTCCTCCAGGAAGCGTCCCGGATGCAGCCGCTCCTCTTCGGAGGCTCGGCCGACCTTGCCCCCTCGAACAACACACTGATCAAGGGGGAGACCGACAACCAGCTTTCCACCCCGGGGGGCCGCAACCTCCACTTCGGAGTTCGGGAACACGCCATGGGAGGGATCATGAATGGCATGGCCCTCACCCGAATCCGCCCCTACGGCGGGACATTCCTCGTCTTCTCCGACTACATGAAGGGCTCCATGCGCCTCTCGGCTCTCATGGGCCTTCCGGTCCTTTACGTCCTTACCCACGACAGCATCGGACTCGGGGAGGATGGACCGACGCACCAGCCGATCGAGCACCTGACCTCCCTGCGCGCCCTGCCGAACATGGCCGTCATGAGGCCGGCCGACGCCAACGAGACCTTCGCCGCCATGGACTGGATCACGGAGCAGGACACCATGCCGGTCTCATTCATCCTCTCCCGCCAGGGACTCCCCATCCTGGACGTTCCCTTTGAGCGCATCAAAACCGGCGTCCGCCGGGGCGGATACATCCTCCGGGAAGCCTCGAGCCCCCCTAAAATCACGCTGATGGGGACAGGGTCCGAGGTCTCTCTTCTCTGGAAGGTTCAGGACGAGCTCGAGAAAAAGTCGATCCCTACCCGCCTCGTAAGCCTTCCCTGCACCACCCTCTTCGATCGTCAGGATGCCGCCTATCGAGACTCCGTGATGGGATCCACCCCGCTTCGCCTTTACGCCGAGGCCGGAAGCCCCATCAGCGCATGGCGCTATATCGGCTCCCGGGGTATCGCCGTCGGACTCGATCATTTCGGTGCCTCCGCCCCCTACGAACGCCTCATGGAGGAGTTCGGCTTCTCGGTTCCCAAGATTCTCGCGCGCATCAGGGAGTCCTGGCCCGAGATCGCCCTGTAAGGGAAGACCTGCCCCATTCAATCTCAAGGAGAGACGTTCATGGACAAGAAAATCGCCCCGACCGGACGCATCGCCGACCTTCTCCGCGAAGGACAGAGCCTCTGGCTCGACTCGATCAGCCGCCATCTCATGGACTCGGGCGAGCTCGATCGCCTGATCGGACAGGTCGGGGTGAGGGGAATCACCTCCAACCCCACCATCTTCGAAAAGGCCATCAACGGCTCCTCCGACTACGATACCGATATCGTGCGGCTTGCCGCCGAAGGGCAATCCCCCACCGACATCATTCGCCGGCTCATGGTCGACGACGTGCGGCGGGCCTGCGACTTCTTCCGCCCCGTCTACGAGAGCTCGAAGACGCTCGACGGATTCGTCTCGATCGAGGTCAACCCCCTTTTGGCCCACGAGACGGCGGCCTCGGTCGCAGAGGCCAGAACACTGCATAAGATGGTCGACCGGCCAAACCTTCTCGTCAAGATCCCGGGAACGGACGAGGGAATCCCTGCCATCCGTCAGCTCATTTCCGAGGGCATCTCGGTGAACGTCACGCTTCTCTTCTCCCCGGAGGCCTACAAAAAGTCCGCCCGGGCCTATATCGAAGGCCTCGAGACCTACGCCGCCGGTGGGGGGGACCCTTCCCGGATCCGTAGCGTGGCAAGCCTCTTCATCAGCCGGCTCGACACCTTAATCGACAAGAAGCTTTCAGAAATTGACTCAGGTGCCACAGACCCCGCCCTGGCCCGCAAGGCCCGGGAGCTCATGGGCAAGGCTGGCATCGCCAATACCCGCATTGTCTACGAGCTCTTCGGCGACCTGTTTTCTCCTTCCGCCTTCGGCTCTCTCTCCCGGAAGGGCGCAGTCGTCCAGCGTCCCCTCTGGGCTTCGACGGGAACCAAGAATCCGGCCTATCCGGACACCCTCTATGTGGACAACCTGATCGGCCCTGATACGGTCAACACTGTTCCCGGCGAGACTCTTCAGGCCTTCGCCGACCACGGAACGGTCGCCCGGACGATCGACAAATACCCCCCATCCGGCGGCGAGAATCCCCATGCCATCCTTGACGGACTGGCGACTCTCGGTATCTCCCTTGAAGCCGCCTACAACCAGCTGATCACCGAAGGTGTCGCGGCCTTCAACAAATCCTTCGAGAGCCTTCTCGAGAGCACCTCGCGCAAGATCGCGGCAAAAAAGGGCTCCTGACAAACCGGACCTTCCACTCTTTCCCGGTGGCCGAGACGGGCCGCCAACCAGCGAAAGGATCTCCCTTGACCGGACCCGCCGATATCTTCTCCGGAGCCCCAACGACCAACGGCGCCCCCCCGCCCCTGACCATCATCATCTTTGGAGCCTCCGGAGACCTCACCCACCGAAAGCTCCTGCCCGCACTCTTCGACCAGGCCGTCGACGGCCTGCTTCATCCGGAGACCCGCATCGTGGGCGTGGCGCGAAGCCCGAAGACCCATGGAGAGTTCCGGGAGGAGATCCTGACCTCGGTCCAGACCTTTTCGCGATATGCGGGCCGGCTCGATCTCTTTCCGGAGTTCGAGAAGCGGATCTTTTACCATGCCATGACCTTCGAGGATCCGAACGGCTACAACGCTCTCCGGGGCACTCTCCTCTCTGAAGACTTCAGGAACCCCACAAAGGGGAATGTCCTCTACTACCTTGCAACCCCACCGAGCTACTTCGTCCCGATCATCCGCAACCTCGGCACATATGGCCTCTCGACAATCAACGAAGGCGAGACGGCAGGGGGCGGGGGGTTTACCCGGATTATCATCGAAAAGCCCTTCGGTCATGACCTCGCCTCGGCCCAGGACCTGAACCGAGAGGTTCTCCAGGTCTTCCGGGAAAACCAGGTCTTCCGTATCGACCACTATCTCGGCAAGGAGACGGTCCAGAACATCGTTGTCTTCCGCCTCTCCAACCCCGTCTTCGGCTCCCTCTGGAGCAACGTACACGTCAAGAGCATCCACATCACCGTCCATGAGGCGGTCGGCGTCGAGGGACGGGGCGCCTACTTCGAAGAGGCAGGGATCCTCCGCGACATGGTCCAGAACCACCTTTTCCAGATCATGACGCTTACCGCCATGGAGCCGCCCGTCGCCTTCGAGGCCCAGGCCATCCGCGACGAAAAGGTCAAGGTCCTCCGCTCGCTTCGCCCGATCCGCACCGAAGACATCCCCCGGACTCTTGTCCGGGGCCAGTACACGGTGGGAGAGGTGGCCGGCGTTCCCGTCCCGGGCTACCGGAACGAACCGAAGATCCCCCCCACGTCCGATACCGCCACCTTTGCCCGCATCAAGGTCGAGGTTCAGAACTGGCGTTGGGCCGGAGTCCCTTTCTACCTGACGGCCGGGAAACGGATGAGTCGCCGGGAGACCTCGATCCGGATCGTCTTCAAGGAATTCCCCTTCGCCCTCTTCCGACTTGCCGGATGTCCGGGAACGGTCCCGAACGAGCTCGTCATCCGCATCCAGCCCAATGAAGGGATCTCCCTGCGCTTCGGCATCAAGCGGCCGGGAGGACAGCTCGTGATCGACCCGGTGGAGATGGACTTCTCCTACCAGACCGCCTACCACGACAAGGCACCCGATGCCTACGAGAGACTCCTCCACGACGCCATCGTGGGCGACTCGACCCTCTTTGCAAGAAACGACGAGGTAGAGCGCTCCTGGACCTTTATTGCTCCTCTTCTGGGGGACATCTCCCGTCTCTCCCCCCTGCGCTTTTATACGGCGGGTACGGACGGCCCGGAGGAGCAGGACAGGATCAACGATCCCGACACTGCCTGAGGAAGCGTTGTCCGACCCGCACCTTCCCCGACCTTCCTTTCGGGCGGGACGTCTTTTCTTTGCGGCCGTCCCGCTCCTTTTTTCCTCCTGCACACTCCTTCCCTCCTTCTCCACCCCGCCGCCCCCGCTCCTTCTCCGGCAGGAACCGGAAAGACCGCCTCTCTTTATCCTGCATCTTCCGGAGAGGACTCCCAAAACGATCTTTTTCTCCGGCCACGCCCACAAGGCCATGTCACCGGAGAAGGCCCGGGCAAAGGCTCTCGACCTAGCCTTTAACGCCTTTGGCAATTTTCTGGCCTCGCAGGGCTATCCGCTGACATCGGAGGAGGCACGCCGCTGGCTTCGGGAGAGCCCTGCCGGAGGCCCCCGGGTCACGGACGGCTGGCTTCGCACCTATATCCAAAGCCCTGACAGGCCCTATATCCATCTCACCTCGATCTACCTCCTTCTCTCGGTCCCGGTGGCCTATCTCCATACCCTGACCGACGCCCTCGCAAAAGAAGACCGGGCGAGAGAGAGAGAGCTCTCCCGGCGTCTCTCTAGCGAAAGAAAGGAGCTCTCCCGGGGCGACGGGGCAAGAGGGCTTCGCGACCTCAGGCGGGCGCTTGAGCTCTCCCGGAGGATCCACTCCCTCGACTCCTTCCCCAAAAAACTCCGCCCCAGAGTTTTAAGGGAGAGGGAGACAGCCGCCCACCTCTGGCGGAAGGCACTCCGGGAAACCCGGCTCACCCTGCGGCCTTCGGTTCTCCCCCTCGTGCTAAAGGAACGCCCCGCTCCGCCCGCCCGGCTCGACGAGGAAGCCCGAATCAGGAGAAACGGGGGCACAAAAGGGCTCTCCGGACTCGCCTTCCGGGGATCACTCCTCCCCCTCACTCTTCCGGAGCCGCTTGTTTTTCCTCCCCTTGCGGGGATCTTTCGCAATCCGAAGACCCCGTTCGATGCCGGAACACTTCTCTGGGAAACACACCTCTTGCGGCTTCCCCCTTACAGGAAGGTCTTGCCCCTTGAGATGGACTGTACGCCTACCACGGCCCGGGGAACTGGCACATGCCATATTCTGAAGATCCACATTCGAGGCCGTCACGGAGTGATAGAGGGATCGTTCCGCCCCGTTGCCGGGTCGCCCCTCGACCGGCCTGTTTTCCAGAGACTTTTCGACAAGACACTGATCGATGTCCACTTCCGGTTTCATCACAGGCGGCGCCTCCACCCCCTCCTCCTCGTCCTCTCTAAAACGATCGGACCCGAAGAACAAAAGGCCGCCAGAAAGGCCCTTGTCACGGCACTTTCAGCGGCCGGGATCACGCTCTGCTTCAATCCTGGGGGCGGGCCATCCTGCCAAGACGCCCCCAGGGGAATCACCCTTCCCGCCCCCGAAAACCGCCTCGTCTTCGATCCGGTTCGAATCGAACGTCGCACCTTGGTCCACCCCGACTTTTCCGTGACGACCGTCCAGATTCGCACCACGGTGCGAATCGATGACGGAAACGGTCCCATCGCAGCCCTTACCTTCGCGGTCCAGGGAAAGGGATTTGAAGAGGCATCGGCTCTTCGCGAGGCTTGGAATGGTGTGGGACAAAGACTTGCCCGCCTGCTTCCCATGATCTACTACCCCACACGATCCCTCCATCCGGGAGTCTCCTTCTATGACCAGTGAGGCCGAAAAGAAAACAGAAGCCTTCGACGTCGTCGTCTCCGGAGCCGGAATCGGCGCCCTGACCCTTGCCAACTATCTCGCCCCCCTGGGATTCCGCATTCTTCTTCTCGACAAGAGGCCGGGCCTCTCCCCTGTCCACCGGGGCGAGCTTGTCCAGCCTCTGGGACTCGATATTCTTGAGGAGCTCTCACTTCTGGAGGAGCTTCGGACAACGCCTCACACCCTTTACCGCTCCTTCGACTTCCGGGATTGGCAGGGACGTCTTCTCATGCGCTCCCGCTATGAGCGAGGCCGGGGCCCGTACCCTTTTGCCCTGGCGATCGAGCCCCACCAGATGGACCAGGTTATGGCGAAGAATCTCTCCTCCCATCCCAACGTCGTCCTCCGCTTCGGAGCGGAGATGACGACATTCGCGGTCGACGGTCAGGGCGTCACCGTCACGGCTCGCCGTGACAGCGGGGAAGAGTCCCGGATCCTGGCCCGGCTGCTCGTAGGAGACGACGGGCGCCACTCCCGGGTCCGGGAGCTCTCGGGACTGAGCCTTGGGAACGGCCGGATCGCCCCCTACCGGGACTCCTATCTCGGAGGATCCCTCCTTCTTCCCGAGGACGAAAAAGAGATCCCCCCCGCCCTTCTTGATCCGACCGGCCGCTACTTTCTGGGCCCCCGATCCATCTTCTTTTTCTTCTCCGTCTCGGCAAGACGCCGTTTTTTTCTCCTTCTTCTCCCCGACTCCGACCGGGACGCCTTCTTCTCCCGGGGGACGGCTCCCCTTCTTGCCCGTCTCGACACCCTTGTCCCGGGCTTTGCCGCCCTGGCCCAATCGGAGGGCTACGGAGATCCCTCCCGCTATCTTCCCCTTCCGGTCTGGAAGGTCGACCTCGACCGCTGGTGCATCGACGGGGTCGCCCTCATCGGAGACGCGGCCCATGCCATGAACCCTCACGTGGCCCAGGGAAGGAACCAGGCCATGGAGGATGCTCGCGTTCTTGCCCCCCTTCTTGCCAAGGCGCTTCTGAGGGGCCCTCTCGTCAGAAGGGAGGACCTGCAGGACTACGAGAGCCGCCGACGCCCTATCGCCCGTGCGCTTCACCGGTTGGCCGACGAGATGACCTTTGTCTGGAACTCCGGCAACCCCGCCGTTGTGGCCGCCCGGGAGATCTCCTTCCGGGGGATCGGAAGGCTTGCCGATCTCGAAACCAAGATCGTGACCACCATCGGAGGAAGCGTGATTGCTCCCCTTACGCCCCTCGACAAGCTCCGGGCCTTTGCGGCTGGGCTTTTTTCTCCACCCCACGACTAGTTCCTCCCTGACCGTTCGGCCTCTTTGAGAGGCCTCTTTTGCAATCCGGCCCCGGTGGCGTTATTCTTTGACCATGATGACCGTTCTCCCTTATTTTCGTAGGCCCCTCCTAACCGGTGACCGCCACAGGAACTCCCCATGCAGATAAGACGGCGACTGAGACTCGGAACCCGGCAGGCCTTGGGCCACATTACCCGGCTCAATATCTTCTGGAGGACGATCTTTCTGTCCGTCCTGATCGGGAGCGTGACAGGTCTTCTGGTCTACCTGATCGAGCGGGTCGTCTACCATCTTCTCTTTCTCACCCTCTACAACACCGCCTTCAAGAACCATCTCATCGTGATTCTGATCCCCATGGCCGGCGTCCTTGTCGCCCGCTACATTCTCGTCTCGGGCCACGTCGACAACGTCGGAGGGACCGAAGAGATCATCAAGAGCTACCACGAATACCGGGGCAAGCTCCCCCTCCGGAACGCCCTGTTCAAGATTCCGGCCTACATCGCGACACTGGGGTTTGGAGGATCGGCGGGACTCGAAGGGGCCTCCACCTATATCGGCGGCGTGGTAAGCTCCCTCGTCGACCGCACCTTCAGCTGGCTTCGCATCCCTTACGAGGAACAGCGGGTCATGCTCCTCGCAGGGGCGGCAGCAGGGCTTTCCGCCATGTTCAAGGCCCCCTTCACCGGAGCGATCTTCGTCCTCCAGGTTCCCTACCGCTCGGACATTGCCCCCAACGCCCTGGTCCCGACGCTCATCTCGAGCGTCTCCTCCTATATCGTCATGGTGAGCCTCGTCGGGACAAGCCCGCTCTTCCAGCTGGCCGCCAAGGCCCAGTTTCACTTCAAGGACTTTCTCTCGGTCATCGTCATCGGCGTGATCTGCGGCCTTCTCACATCCCTCTTTATCCGGGTCTATCGCCGAACCAAGAAATGGTTCGAGAACTCCCCCCGCAAACGGATCGGGTTCCGGCCCTTTTTAGGCGCCTTCGTCCTGGGACTCACAGGATATGTCGCAACCTGGGCCTGGGGGGAGGCCCTCCCCCTGGGGCCAGGATACATCTTCATCCAGCACCTCCTGACAGGGAACATCCCTGTTCTGATGGCAGTAGAACTCTTCTTCCTCAAGGCGATCGCCGTCATATTCACCTTCTCCGCCGGAGGCATAGGAGGAGCCTTCTTTCCCCTCCTCTCCCTCGGGGCCGCCACAGGATCGGTCGTGGCCCAGGTCGCAGGTCTCGAACCTTACGACTTCGGGGTCGTCATGGGAATGTCGGCCTTTCTCGCCGCCGGCTACAAAACCCCTCTTGCGGCGGTCGTCTTCATCGCCGAGGCCACCCACAGCTCGGGCTACCTGATCCCGGGGCTGATTGGAACGGTGGTGAGCTACGTGGTGAGCGGAAGCACCTCCATCTCGACCCATCAGCGCGACCGGGAGGACATCCACCTCTCTAACCGGTTCCATCTGCCGGTTCGAAACGCCATGCTCCGGAACATCGTCAGTGCGCCCCAGGAGCTCACGCTCGCCGACTTTCGCGAGCACTTCGTCCTTCGCCATCTCCACCGCATCTATCCGGTGACGGAAGAGACCCCCGGGGGCCCTCACCTGATTGGCGTGATCTCCCTCTACGACCTCGACCGGATCCCCCCCGAGAAATGGACGGAGACCACCGTTGCCCAGACCATGATCACAAACGTGGTGACGGTCACGATCGACGACCCGATCCTCACTGCCATTGCCCGCATGAACGAGCGCGACCTCGAGTTTCTGCCGGTGATCGACAACGAGCACTCCCGCAGGCTCGTCGGCGGAATCACCCGCACCGATGTCTTCTCCGGGGAGTGGGCAAACCTTCTATGACTCTCTCCCCGTCCCTTCCGCCCCTTCTCGTGAGCTTTGTTCTGACGGTCCTCTTCTGCTTCGTCCTGGGTCTCGAGCTCCACGCCTTCCGTCGTGCGAGCGAGGAGAAGGACCAGGGCTTCGGGACGACCCGGACACTGACGCTTTCGGGGATATTGGGCTTTGTCCTTCTGGCCCTCGATCCCTCGGGGTGGCTCCTTATCGCCGGTCTTTTCGTCCTGACGGCCCTCCTCCTCGTCAACTACAAGGGCCACCAGGCCGAGAACCCCTCGCTGATTCCCCATCTCATGGCGCTTCTGGCCTACGTCATAGGCCCGGTGGCACAGAAGGAACCCCTGTGGTTCCTGATGGTCTTCCTGGTGGCGATTCTTCTCATCCTGGGCAAGAGCCCCCTGATCCGCCGCCTCTCCGACTCCGTCCCCATCTCCGAGTCGGTGACCCTGGCAACCTTCCTCGTCATGGCGGGCATCATCCTTCCCTTTCTTCCGAATACCCCCATCGCCGACATCATCCCGGTCACCTACACCCGTGTCTGGATCGCCGTCATCATGGTCTCGGGGGTCTCCTATCTCTCTTACCTGGCCCGCACCTACCTCTTCCCCGACCGGGGGATCCTGATCACGGGGACGCTCGGCGGACTCTACTCCAGCACAGTCGCAACGGTCGTCCTTGCAAGGATCGCCAAGACCCGCCCCTCCCCCCAGATCGCCACATCCATCATCCTGGCCTCAAGCATGATGTATATCAGGATGGCCCTTCTCGTCATCCTGATCGGACCACAGGAGATCTCCCGCCCCTTGCTTCTTCCCTACGGGATCCTCTTTCTTCTCTCCCTTGCCGCCGCATGGGCAACGGAGAGGCTTGGCAAGGCAAAACAGCATGGGGAGGACTCCCCCGCCCCCTCCAAGGTGGAGGGGCCTGTCGCCCATCCGCTCGAACTCCGGACGGCCTTCCTCTTTGCCATGGCATTTCTGCTCTTCGCCACACTGACACGGTTGATCGTCGACCGCTTCGGGGCCGGAGGACTTCACGTCCTGGCCGTCTCCACCGGCGTTACCGACATCACCCCCTTCGTCCTCTCCCTTCTTTCAGGCCACTTTGCGGCAAGCGCGGGGGCCATCGAGGGGGCGATCATCCTCGCCGGGGGAAGCAACAACCTGATCAACGGAATCTACGCCTTAGCGATCGCACGGAGCCGCTCGATTTTTCCGGCCCTTGTGTGGCTTGCGGTAGCCTTTCTTTTCTCCCTTGGCTATGCCATCTTCCTGGTATAATCCAGGAAAGACAAGGCTCCCGGCGATCCGGGCGGCAATCGTCCCTCACCTTTTTTCGTTAGGAGGAGTTCATGAGCCTTGAGTCAGCCGTTGGTGCCCGTCTGATCCGGACCAGCTTCGTGGCAGAGAAGACGCTCTCGCTAGAACTCGAGCTCTCCGACCCGAACTATCGCTTCGAGGCCGGCCAGGCCGCCTCCCTGTCCTTCGTCGATCCGGCCCGCTCCGGGGAAAGCCGGACCTTCTCCTTTTCCAGTGCTCCGGCAGAGCTCCCCCGGGTCACATTCGCCACCCGGCTGACCCCCGGCTCATCCTTCAAGGAGGCCCTCGCCCAAGCCCGTCCGAACGACAGCTTCGAGATCTCCTCCCCCTTTGGGGAGTTCCTGCTCCCGCAGGGAGACGAAGCGGCCAAGCCCCTTGTTCTCCTCGCGGGGGGCATCGGCATCACCCCCTTCCGGAGCATGATCCGCCAGGTCAAGCGCTCCGGTCGGGAAGGACATATGACACTTCTGACGCTCAATCGGACGCAGGAGGAGACCCCCTTTTACGAGGAATGCCAAAGCTGGAAAGAGGAGGGAGTTGTCTCGTGGGTCCCCGTCGAGACCCGGGCTCCGGGCGTTTCCGGCATCCCCCGCGAGACGCTGGTCACATCGGCACTCGAAGGGATTTTCAAAGAGGCGGGGGAGGAGGCGAGACTCTATCTGGCAGGACCTCCGGCCATGGTCGACGGCCTGGCGCGGATCCTTGAGACGGCATTCCGCTTTCCCCAGGAACGTCTGACGATGGATCTTTTTTTCGGATATCCCTCGGCGTAATCCGGGACGAAAAAAGCGAAAAGAGGCGAGACGAAGGGGACTAGTCGTGATGGGGAAGAGAAAAAAGATAGGCATCCATCTCTTTTCTCAGCGTATGGAGAGAGGACTCGAGACGTCGGGCTTCCTCTCTGGGGATCGAGCCGGCAGGCCGTTTGTGAAACTCCCGATGGGACTCTCGTGCCAACTTCCAGGAAGGAAGATGGAAGTAGTGGACTCCCCGACTATCGAACCAGGCGTCGAGAGGGCAGGGAGCCCCTGAGGGGACTGGATCCCCGCCCTCCTCCCCGGAGTCCCGGAAGGCGAACTCGAGAAAGGGAAGCTCCTCCACCGGGTAGACCGGAGGAAGGAAGAATTCCGGAAGAGGCCGGGAAAGAAAGGCCAAAAGCTCCTCCTCCGGCATGGGCCTGGCATAGAAGTAGCCCTGAACGAGGGACCCTCCCATCCGTAGCCAGAGATCGATGTCGGACTGATCTTCGATCCCCTCCCCCACGATCCGGCTCCCGGAAAGGTCCGAAAGAAGGAGCGTCGAACCTACCACGGCGAAGGCGTTCTTCCGGGAACGGAAGCGGCGCATGAAGGATCCGTCGAGCTTGATCTCGTCGGGAGAGAGATCGGCCACATGATGGAGAGAGGAGAAGCCCGTTCCAAAGTCGTCGAGGGAGAGATCGAACCCTCTCTTCCGGAGCTCTTCCCGGATCCGGGTCGTGTGCTCGGGTCTTTCGAGGGAGGCCCCTTCTGTCACCTCCACAACAAGTCCCGCCCCCGTCTCCCCCGAGATGGCGCGGTCCACATCGTCGAGAAAGGCGGGATGAAGGAAATGGCTGGCCCCGACATTGAGCGAGATGCGAAGCCCGGGCCAGGATCCGGAGAGTTTGCTCCTGAGGTTTCGCGCCGATTGAAAGGCATGGAGGCCCAGCTTCCGGATCAGGAGCGGTTCGCGCTCAACCTCGGGGATGAAGGCCCCCGGGGGGACCATCTCGCTCCCCGACCTCCAGCGTACAAGCATCTCGATCCCCTCCACCCGGCCAGCCCTCACATCGATCTGGGGCTGAAGCCAGAAGATGATCTCGCCCCGATCGAGTGCCAGAGGAAAGGACCTTCGGGTCTCAACCCTCCGGACCATGGCGCGAGCAATCTCTCCCCCGAAAAAGGTCACCCGGTTGCGTCCTGACGCCTTTGAAGCATAGAGCGCCTCGTCGGCACTGGCCAGAAGTTCCGAAGGGGTCGTTATATCCTCGGGAAAGATGGCCCATCCAAGGCTCCCGGTGACAAGATTGTGGCCCATGTCCAGCCGGATGGCCGCATCGAGGAGTTTGCGGGAAAAGTCCTCGATCTCTGTCCTGTCGAGAGTCCCGGCCCGGGAGAGACAGAATCCGAACTCGTCTCCCCCCATGCGTCCAACAAACATCCCCTCCGGCAAGAAGGAGCGGATCTCCTCGCCCATTTCCCTCAGAAGTCGATCTCCTTCGACATGGCCAAAGGCGTCGTTCCAGCTTTTAAATCCGTCAAAGTCGAGAATCCCCACGGCAAGGGAGAGGGAGCGGTCCCCGCCCGTTTCGATCACCCGGGAGATCTCTCCGATAAAGGCGGCACGGTTGGGAAGCGATGTGAGAAGGTCGGTCGAGGAAAGGATCTCAAGCCGCTCCTGTCGCTCCTGTCGCTCGAGAAACTCGAGAGAAAATGTGATGTCCTGGGCAAGCCCCGAGAAAAGGCCCCGGAGAGTTTTGTCGAAAAAACCCTCCTCGCCCGATATGAGGCCCAGAAGACCGATCCGGACCCCGTCCTTGAGAAAGGACACCGTCAGGGTATTCCGGAGATGCCAGTGTCTCGCCAGGTCTCTCACCGCATCGGAGCAGAGCCACTCCTCGAGTAGAGGGAACTCCACAACCTCGTCCGTCCCCAAGGTCCGGCTGTGGATCAGGCATCTTGCAGAATCCTGGGGATCGATGGAGAACTCCGCCCCGTCGATAAAGTTTCGGGCCCGCCCCCGGGCCGACACCACTCGGACCTTCCCGGGCGGACCAACGAGGGAGATAAAGGCCAGGTCGATGCCGGTCGCCTCGACGATCGCCTCGCAGATTCCATCGAAAAGATCCCGGGGTGCCGGATGTCGGGCGATGAGCTTTCCCACCTCTCCCATAGCCCTGTAGAAGCGGGTATAACGTTCGAGACGATCCCGGTCCCGGCTCTGCGACAGCCCCATCCGGGCCGCCCCCGCGAGCTGGGACAAAAGGTCAATTGTCTCCTGATGGGGGGAATGGGAGGATTTGAGTCCAACAATGAGAGCGGTCGTCCGAGAGGGGGTCGTCAGTCTTTCAAAAGGGAGAAGGAGAATCCCCCCGAAAGAGAGGGTCGCCATCATCTCCCTCAATGAGGGGGAGAGAAGAGGGTGGGTCACGGACAAGAAAACAGCCGGTTCATCCTCCGGGGTCCGGGGAAGGATCTCCCATCCGGCAAGTGAAAAAAGAATATTTCCAGAGGAAGAAAAATCCTTCTTTGACTGAATGTCGGCATGGGAGGGAGAGACCCGGACGGCCTCGACCCGAATTGAAGGCGGCGCATTGAAGGAAGAGGTCTCGTCGACGATCAGTGCTCCGGGAAAACCTGCACGGTCGACGATGCATTCGAGAAGGACCTCATGAATCCTCTGGACCGGAATCCCCCCGAGAAGCCGGGACTGGAAGGACTCGATCGCCTCCTGGAAGGAGCGACGGAAGGCGAGCTCCTGAAATTGCCGGCGACGGTCGAGAAAGTCGCCGATGTCTTTGGCGAAGCTCTCGAGTATGGGAAGGATGTCAGGGCTAAAGGAGACGTTGGTTCCCCGGTAGACTGAAAGAAGGCCCCAAAGGCCCTCTTCCGTATAGATGGGCGCCAGGGCAATCCCCCCCAGGTCGAAGCTCCGCACACGGTCGTACAGTCCGACAAGTTGGGAGGGAAGGGCATCGGGAAGCATGGCCACCATCGGCTCTCCGGACCGCAGAACCTGCCCGACTGGCCCCTGCCCCATGGGGCTCTCCCCCGAGGCAGAGAGAACGACTCCCGAGATGTATTCCCTGGCGACACCCTCTGCGGCGATAATATGCACCGAGAGATCCTCCAGGTCGAGCCGGCTCACAACGACTAATCGTGCAGAAAGCTCTTCCACAAGAATTGTGCTGAGAGCCTGGAAGATCGCCTCGAGAGACTCATCTACCGAGCGGGAGAAAAGCCGGTTGGCCTGAAGCGCCGCCCGGGTGATCTCCTCCCGGTCGGTCATCTCTCGAAAGCTCACCGTCGAACCTCCTCCCCCCTGCGGCCCTTCATGCGGCACTTGACTCCAGGAGATGCCCCGTCTTGACGAAGATCAGGCAACCCTCCCGGGAAAAGGGATGATGGTGGCTCATGTGGGGAGCCCGATACCAGCTCCCCGCCGGATAGGCGCCGTGCTCGTCCTCAAAGGTTCCCGAGAGCACGAGGATCTCCTCGCCTCCGAGATGCCGGTGGGGCTGAAAGACCGTTCCGGGGGCCCATCGGACGAACGCTGTATTGGCCGTCCCCCCCGAAAAAAGGGGAAAGACCGAAAGCCCCGGAACAAGACCCGGAGAAAACCGGGCACCTTCCGTCGCAATTCCGAGCCATTGACGGTCCCCTTCGGGAAACCGTCCGGTCTTGACGAAAAGAAGTGCCTCATCCCCGGCGCGGCCCGAAATGCCCTCGTCTCCGGGAATGCGAAGATAGCTTCCGGAGCCCCAGAGGCGCCCCCCGATCTCGATCGACCCACTGCATATCAAGACTTCGCGGTCCAGAGAAGCCGCATTAAGTGAGGCTCCGGCAGGGAGCCTCAAAAAGCCCGACTCCATAAGTCCGGGGAGGGATTCGAGGCGGCAGAGACTTCCCCCTTCCTCCCTTTCACTCCACAGGCGATCTCCCGGACGAACGACGATGCGCTGGGAGCGGTCTGCGTGCAGGCTCATCGTGAGTCCTCCAGACGAAATTAACTTTT
>DAHXNG010000115.1 GCA_027366615.1 Nitrospirota bacterium
CTCCCCGAAGAGGAGCGTCTCAACGCCCTTTGCTTCGACCTTCCCCCGATGACGGGGGGAGAGTATCTCTCCATCGAGGTCCTTGCAACCCTCTGGTCGGAGATCGAGTCGGCGGTAAGAGAGGAGCTCGAAGCCTCCGGCCTGACACTCCAGGCCTTTCTCAAGTCGAAGCATCCGGGGTGGAACCTCGTGGGGCGAGTCCACTTCAATCTCGCCGAAAACCGCAAGGATCCGGACGCCCCCTTCGCCTTTCTTGCCACCTACACCTCCCGGCTGTCGGCGCATGGCAAGGCCCAGCACCTTCCCCTCTCCCAGGCCCTGTCGGAGTTTTCCGGGGGCAGGAAGAATGCCCAGCTTCTCTCCCTTCTCCTGCCGGTCCAGAAGGCGGCGGAGGACTGCGAGTGGCTGTCCGGGATGGTCTCGAGCGGCGAGATCTATCACCCCCTCCGGTGGCAGGTTCCGGATGCCGTCCGTTTCCTGAAGGACGTGCCGAAGCTCGAGGCGTCCGGCATCGTCGTCCGCATGCCCAGGACCTGGTCCTCCGAGCGCCCTCCCAGGCCCAGGGTCTCCGCCATTGTGGGCCAGAAGAATCCCTCCGTCCTCGGCATGAACGCCCTGCTCGACTTCCAAATGGAGGTGACGCTCGACGGAGAGCGCCTCACCCCGGAGGAGATCCAGGCCCTCCTCGCTAGCGGAGAGGGTCTGCAATGGATCCGCGGCCAGTGGGTCGAGGTGGACCGGTCCCGGCTGGAGCGCCTCATCGCCCGCTTCGAGGGCGTCGAACAGGAGCTGGAAGGGGACGGTCTCCCCTTCGGGCAGGCCGTCCGCCTCCTGTCGGGAGCCTCCATCGATGGCTCGGTTCCCGCAGACCCCGACTGGTCCGAGGTCGTTGCGGGAAAGTGGCTCTCCGACCTTCTCTCAAACCTCCGCTCCCCGGAGTCCCTGGCGTCCGCCGATCCCGGTCCTTTGCTTACGGCCACCCTGCGTCCCTACCAGAAGGCCGGGGTCCGCTGGCTCAACCTCCTTGTGAAAATGGGGCTGGGGGCCTGCCTGGCCGACGATATGGGGCTCGGCAAGACGATCCAGGTCCTGGCGCTTCTGCTGACCCTCGAACGCCCGCGCCCGAGCCTCCTTGTGGCTCCGGCCTCCCTTCTTGCCAACTGGCAGCAGGAGGCCCGGCGATTCGCGCCGTCGCTTCGCCTTCTCGTCGCCCATCCTTCCGTCATGTCCCAGGAGGAGCTCCGGGGGTTATCTTCCGGGAGGCTTGCCGAGACGGACCTCGTCGTCACGAGCTACGGCACCCTCATGCGCCTCCCGAATCTCGTGGAGACCCCCTGGCACCTGGTCGTGGCCGACGAGGCGCAGGCCCTCAAGAATCCCGGAGCGAAACAGACGAAGACCGTGAAGAGTCTTTTGGCCCATGCGCGCATTGCCCTGACCGGCACCCCCGTAGAAAACCGTCTCTCCGACCTCTGGTCCCTCTTCGACTTTACCCATCCGGGCCTGTTGGGATCGAAGAAGGACTTTGGCAACTTCACGAAGGAGATGGCGCACTACGGTCCGCTCCGGACCCTCGTCAAACCCTACATTCTCCGGCGGCTCAAGAGCGACAAGTCCATCATCTCCGATCTTCCCGACAAGACGGAGTTGATGGCCTTCTGTTCCCTGAACCCGGCCCAGGCCGTCCTCTACCAGCAGGCGGTGAAAGAGCTCGAGGCCGCCCTTGAGGAGGCCGAGGGGATCGGGCGCAAGGGGCTTGTGCTGGCCTTTTTGATGCGGTTCAAGCAGATCTGCAACCACCCCTCCCAGTGGCTGGGAGACGGGGCCTGGAGGCCGGAGGAGAGCGGCAAGTTTGCAAGGCTCGGCGAGATCGCCGAGATCGTTGCCGCAAAACAGGAAAAGATGCTCGTCTTCACCCAGTTCAAGGAGACCACCGCCCCTCTTGCGGCCTTTCTGGGGGGGATCTTCGGCCGGGAGGGACTGATCCTCCACGGCGGGACCCCGGTCGGGAAGCGCCGCGAGCTTGTCAGGCGCTTCCAGGAGGACGAGGAGTCGCCCTTTTTTGTCCTCTCCCTCAAGGCCGGGGGGACGGGTCTCAACCTGACCGCCGCCTCCCACGTGGTCCACTTCGACCGCTGGTGGAACCCGGCGGTCGAGAACCAGGCGACCGACCGGGCCTGGCGCATCGGCCAGCACAGGAATGTCCTGGTGCACAA
>DAHXNG010000111.1 GCA_027366615.1 Nitrospirota bacterium
GTCGTCCTGGCCGTCGACCAGAGCGCGGGGCCTCCTGAAGGCATCCCCGTCCCCTTCTTCGGCAGGCTTGCCGGAACCCATGTCGGGGCGGCGCGCATCGCCCTTCGCCACAAGCTTCCCCTCCTTCCCGCCTTTTCCTGCCGCCTTCCCTGCGGGTCGCACCGGGTTCGCTTCGGTCCCCTCCTGGACGTCCCCTCCGACTCCTCCCTTCCGGAGCAGGAAAGGGTCGTCCGATTGACCTCCCGTCTGACGGGTCTCGTCGAAGAGCGTATCCGGGAGCATCCCGAACAGTGGATCTGGATGCACAACCGATGGAAGGGGATGCCCTCCTGAGGTTGCGGCCCCTTCCCGGGAGAGATTCTTCCCTTCCGCCTTCCCTTCGTTCTTTCCTCCCGCATCCGGATTTGCTAGAATGGGGACCAGAGTCGACCACCAAGCGGTCCCTCCGGGATCGCCCTTTATTTTTCTCCGGAGATGGCTCCCTGTCCGTAGCGCCACCCTGGGCGCTGGCGGCTATCCCTACCGCGGTCCGTTCCGACAACGAACACGTGTCAGGGAGGAGGCCGTCTGGGAATTCTTTCGTCAATTTTCCTCATCCGGGCCTCTCCCGGACAGAACACTACGACCGGCCTCTTCCGTCAGTGAGGATCCGGCAGAAAGGAAGCCGATGCGCTATATCC
Organism: Nitrospirota bacterium; assembly: GCA_027366615.1. GTDB lineage: Bacteria > Nitrospirota > Leptospirillia > Leptospirillales > Leptospirillaceae > UBA4572. Next base: position 681 of record DAHXNG010000111.1, read on the forward strand.
GATTCTTCAACGAGATCAAGCTGACCGATGTGCCGCTCGTGGGCGGAAAGAACGCCTCGCTTGGCGAACTCTACCAGGAGCTTGTTCCCCAGGGGGTGAAGGTTCCCAACGGATTCGCCATCACGGCGGACGCCTACTGGGCCCTCCTTGAGAAGGGCGGGATCATGAAGCCCCTCCAGGAATCCCTCGAAGGGCTCGACCGCAACAATATCGCCGACCTCGAGCGCCGGGGAAAGATCGCCCGGGACCTCATCCTTGGCGTCACCATTCCCCCCGAGATGTGGTCGGAGATCGAGGAGGCCTACGCCCTTCTCGCCAAGGAATACGGGGAATCTCCCGATGTGGCGGTCCGGAGTTCGGCCACCGCAGAGGATCTTCCTACGGCCTCCTTCGCAGGCCAGCAGGATACCTACCTCAACATCCGCGGCCTCCAGCAGCTCAAGGAGGCCTGCCTCAAGTGCTTTGCCTCCCTTTATACCGACCGGGCGATCTCCTACCGGGTGGATCACGGCTTCGACCACTTCTCGATCGCACTCTCCATCTGCGTGATGAAGATGGTCCGCTCCGACAAGGGCTCCTCCGGGGTTCTCTTCACCCTCGACACCGAGAGCGGGTTCCGGGATGTCGTCTTCATTACCGGCGCTTACGGCCTCGGCGAGAACGTCGTTCAGGGTAACGTCGATCCCGACGAGTTCTACGTCTACAAGAAGACCTTCAAGGAGGGGCACCGGGCGATCATCCGCAAGAACCTGGGCAAAAAACAGTTCCGCATGGTCTACGCTTCGGGAAATGCCAAGGTGACGGTCGCCAACGAGCGGGTCTCCGAGGCGGAGGCCCAGACCTTCTGCCTGACGGACGACGAGATCCTGCTGCTTTCCGACTATGCCGTCAAGGTCGAGGAGCACTACACCCAAAAGGCGGGAGTTGACCGGCCCATGGACATGGAGTGGGCCAAGGACGGTATCTCCGGGGAGATATTCCTTGTTCAGGCCCGTCCGGAGACGGTCGAGAGCCAGAAGAACAAGACGGACTTCCTCGAAGCCTATACTCTCGACGAAAAGAGCCGAGTGCTCCTCCGGGGCAAGGCGGTGGGACAGCGCATCGCCTCCGGCCGGGTCCACGTTATCAGCGATCTTCGCCACATCAGGGACTTCAAGCCCGGAGAGATCCTTGTCGCCGAGACGACGACCCCGGACTGGGAGCCGGTGATGAAGACGGCCGCGGCGATCATCACAAGCCGCGGAGGACGGACCTGCCATGCGGCCATCGTGAGCCGGGAGCTGGGGATTCCGGCCGTTGTCGGTGCCGAGGGGGCGATAGATGCCCTTTCAAACGGTCAGGAGGCGACGGTGAGCTGTGCTCAGGGGGACACCGGGATGGTCTACGAGGGACTTCTCAAGTTCCATGTCGACCGGACCGCTCTCGACGCCTTCGCCCGACCGAAGACTGCCATCATGATGAACCTGGGCGATCCCGACCAGGCCTTCGGCCTTTCCTTCATTCCCAACGACGGGGTGGGGCTGGCCCGGATGGAGTTCATCATCAACGGCTTCATCAAGATCCATCCCATGGCCCTGGTCCATCCCGAGAAGATCTCCGACCCGAAGATCCTGACCCAGATCGAGACGATGACGGCGGGATATTCCGACATGAAGGAGTACTTCGTCGAGAAGCTGGCCTTCGGTATCGGCACGATCGCGGCGGCCTTCTATCCCAAGCCCGTCACCGTCCGCATGAGCGACTTCAAGAGCAACGAATATGCGAGCCTGATCGGGGGGGCCGACTTCGAGCCCCACGAGGAGAACCCGATGCTGGGCTTCCGGGGAGCCTCGCGCTACATCAGTCCCCGCTACGAGGAGGGGTTTGCGCTCGA
>DAHXNG010000144.1 GCA_027366615.1 Nitrospirota bacterium
CCGATCCGTTCGGCAATCGAACGGACGGCGTTCTCGTAGGCATCGGTCCGCCCCGACTCCTGGTCGGGCTCCTTGGAGGTCGTCCCGACAAAATACTCATGTCCCGGATGCTTCCGCTGCCATTGGCCGAGGGAGTCGATCCAGACCGGACGATTTTTCGAGGAACGGGCTTCGATGTGGGGCACACCCAGACCTCCGGGAGGCGTCGAAAGGCTCGAGCAGCCGGAGAGAGCCACCAGTGCAGAAAGGGAAATAAAAGTTGCGGAGAGTGCCGGAAGACGGAAAGAAAAGTGATGCGAGCAAAAAAGGATTGCCATGAAGACCACCTTTCGCAAAGAGCGAGGGGAACCGGACGTCTTCGAGCCGAGAGAACACGCACAGGGTGAATAGCAGTAGAATCCTATCCGAAAAAAATAAACATTTCAAACAAGGACTCTAAAAAACTAAAATAAAATACTGCCATTAAAGTATTTCTTAGACTGCTCGACGAGGGATTGATGGGGATGACAGAGGAGGTTGGGAGTGGGAAAGGAGCGGGGACGGGAATCGAAGAAGTTGATCTCCCGGAGCGGGTCCTCGCTGATATTCAAGACCACGCGGAGAAGGACGCCCGTCGCTTCGTCATAGTCGAATCGCGCCTCGGGCAGAAGATCCCGAAGCTCCGTCAGAATCCTGTTGACATCGTTAAGCCTTGAGTGCGTCTTTTTCACCATGGGAGCTCCCCACTTTCGCGAGCACAGAGAAAAATCATCTTAAAGATCCCGGAACTTGCCTGCCGAAGGATAGAGAAAAAGGCCAGTGGCGCACCGAATAATTTCGCCATAAGAAATGGCAGATATGCCCTATTGCGAACAGCATCCTGTGCACTTTCCCCTAGATTACACCGGAATCGAATTTTGTCAATCAACTTTAAATGATTGTTTTTTAATTGAACACGAATCAAACATTGAAAACATCGAATAGATTTATAAAAAATTATCAAAAACTTTAAAAACATATAAGACAGACGGAGGAGATCTTTCCCAGGAATCTCTCACCCCCACCACGGACTTGTGGATAAAAGTCGAGATCTTTGATTAGAGGGCCAATTCGTGTAGACTCTGAATAAGAAATCCACATAGAGATGGGGTCACCCGCAGCAGAAGATTCTTAAATCTTTGGAGTTGTCGCCTCGTGAACTCATTGCCCCCTGACAACCCTTCTTCTCATGAAACCAATCCCCGAGAGATTTTCCCCTCTCTCGGAGAGCCCCTCTTCGAGGCCATTTCCCTGCCGCTTTGCCTCATAGGAGAAGGGGGAGAGATCCTTCTCTCGAACCCCGCCTTCGAGGCCCTTCTGGCAAAGCCCGGAGACAAGATCTCCGGCCAGCCGCTTTCGAATTTCGACACACGCACAAAGCAGTCCGGAGAGAACGGTTCGGCCCTCTTCCGGCGATTCGACGGCTCGCTCATTTCCCAGGAAGTCCGGACCTCCCGGCTCTCATTTGACGGCCGCTCCCTGACACTTCTCTCGCTCTTTCCTGCCCCGCAGCCTCCACCATCGGGAGGGATGATCCCCCAGCTTCTCGAATCGTCGCCCGCCGGGGTCCTGATCCTCGGCCCGGACCATTCGATCAGAAAAAGCAATGGCGCCTTCTCCCAAATGGTGGGATATGCCGCAGACGAGATCGCCGGACTCTCCGCCAATGTCCTTGTCGACACCGGGGGATCACTTCACCGGTTCGATCGATTCATTCATGAGATTGCGAAGAATACAAACACCTCCGGCACATTCCGGATCCGGAAGAAGGATGGAGAGACTCTCTTTGTTCAGGCGGTCGGAGCCCTTCTTTCCCCCGAACGGGGAGAGGCTCCCGGCATCCTCCTCATCGCCTTCGACATCACGCCCCTCTACCACTCCCATAAAAAGATCGAACGCCAGCTCTCCCACGACCCCCTGACGCATCTTCCCAACCGTGCGGGCTTCGACCAGGCGATCTCAGGGGCGATTGCCCGGGCCCGCCGCAAGGGGGCAATCTTTGCCGTCTGTACACTCGACATCGACGACTTTCGCCCCGTCAACGAAGCCCTTGGGACGGAGTCCGGGGACAAAGTTCTCGAAGAGTTCGCAAGGCGCCTCTCCGCGAATCTCAGGCAGAGCGACTTCCTTGCCCGCCTCTCCGGCGACGAGTTCGGCCTTCTGATCGAGGATCTCTCTCTCGACAAAACCGTCTCACAGCTCTCCCTCGTTCTCGAGCGCCTCCACCGGACCGTCGAATCCCCCTTCTCCGTGCCGATGGGCAATGTCATAAGACTCGGGATGAGTATGGGGATCGCCCTCTACCCCTCGAGCGGAGAGGAGGGCGAGAGCCTCTTGCGGGAGGCGGAGGCCGCCCTCTACCAATCGAAGTCGAACAAGACCTCCCGGGCCCAGTGGTGGGCCCTGGGATCCTTCATTCCAACCACCCCGGCACTGGAGACCTCCTTCGACGCCTACGGCCCCGAGAGCCGGGAGATCCTGACTCGCCATCAGGAGCACATCCGGAAGGTCATCCTCGAGTTCATCGAGGCCTTCATGATCCAGGAAGACAAGGACCCCGAGACGCAACGGATCCTCTCGGCCCAGGACGAAGAGGGGCTCCAGAAGATCGCCCAGGCCCAGTCGGCGCATCTGGCCTTTCTCTTCGCTCCGGAGAGAACCCGCGAGGATGTCGTCAAGATGGCGCACAGGGTCGGACAGATCCATGCCCTCAACGGTGTCGACGGAGCCATGCTTGCCCAGACCATGGCCATTTACCGGCGACTTCTCTCCGAACACCTGAGCCAGACATTTATGACGGCCCGGGACCGCTACCGGCTTCTCCTCTCCAACGAGGTCCGGCTTCAGGACGATCTTCAGGAGGAGCTCAGAGCCTCCACGGAGACCATGTCGGGCTACTTTTCCGTTCTTTCTGCCCCCCTGCCGGAACAGGGGGCCCTCTGGACCGACGTTCGGGAGAAGGAGGTCGCGCTGATCGGGAGCCTTCCCGGGATCTTGTGCGTTTTCCTCATGCGACTCGACAGCCAGGGCCAGTTCATCGTGGAGAACAGTGCCGGGTCCCGGGGACGCGAAGGGGCCGCCATCATGCAGGACAAAGCCTATGTCGCGGTCGCCGACCCGAACGATCCCCGGGGACAGGGGCTGATCGGCCACGCCTGGAGAAGCCGGGAAATCCAGCGCACATCGAACTACCGGAGCGACGGCCGCCTGCACATGTGGCAGGAGGTCGTCCGCCCCATCGGGATCCGTTCGGGGATCTCGATTCCCATCCTCGACCCGGAGGGAGGCGCTCAGGCCATTCTCTCCCTTTACGGAGCCTACCCCAACCAGTTCGACTCTCACTGGATGATCCAGTTTTCCCGGGGTCTCGCCCAGCGATGGGAGCGGCTCTGGGCTCTTTCCCGGGCTCCGGTGGCGGCCATCCCCGAGACCCGGGCCATGGAGTATCGACAGGAGCTCTTCTCCGGGGGGCTCTCGATGTATATTCAGCCGGTGGTGAACCTGACCACCGGCAAGGTCGTGAAGGTCGAGGCGCTGGCCCGGCTGATTCGTCCCGGAGGAGAGGTCGTGCCTCCGGGGCTCTTCCTTCCCTCTCTGGGAGACGCCGAGCTCGACCGCCTCTTTCGGGAGGGGCTGGACCAGGCTCTGGGCTGGGTCTCCCGCTGGCGGGCCGATGGCCTCTCTCTCGACATCTCCCTCAACCTTCCTCCGGGGACGCTCCGGGACTCGAACTGTCCCGCATGGATCGAGGAGGCCCTGTCCCGACACAAGGTCGAGGCCGCCCACCTGACCCTCGAACTCCTCGAAAACAGCGAGATCGATCCGAAGACGATGGACCAGGCCATCGAACGCCTCGTCTCCCTGGGCGTCAAGCTCGCCATGGACGATCTGGGCTCGGGATTTAGCTCCCTCCAGAGACTCGTGACCCTCCCCTTCGACAACATCAAGGTGGACCAGGGCCTTCTGCGCCGCATCCGCACCGCACCCCTCCACACGCTCAGCATGATCGGAACGATCGTGCGCATGGGTCTGGACTTCGAACGCGACGTCGTCGTGGAGGGACTCGAAGACAAGGCGATGGTGGAGGCGGCGGCCATTCTGGGAGCCCCCTTCGGCCAGGGGTATGCCCTGGCCCGCCCGATGCCGGCGACAGCCGTCCCCGAATGGTTCCGGGGATTTACCCTTCCCTTCACCCCCGGAGAGATCACCACCGCCCTGGGAGGCCTTTCCTTCCACCGCTGGACCCATATGACAGGCGGGGCCCCCCACCTTTCCGGCATCGGAAGTTGCCCCCTTTCCAGACTCTTTTCAGTCATGGGGAACGAAGGCGAGGAAGGGGCGAGGATCCACGCCAAGGTCCACGAATCGGAACCGGGAGATCCCTCCAAAAAACTTCTGACCCTCTGGCTTGTGGAGCAGATCCGGAAAGAACAGGAGGAGATCGTCAAAAGGGCCGGGAAGGATCGGGGGTGACAACCGGCCGGAGCCACCCCGCAATCGCCTTCTACGACAGGGAGGCCGAAAGCCTCTCCACCCGCTATGACTCCCTCGACTTTGACCGCCTCCACGGAATTCTTCTTCCCTTCCTCCCCCAAAAAGGCCGCGCCCTCGATGTGGGGGCCGGATCGGGACGGGATGCCCGCGCCCTGGCAGAGAGAGGCCTTGAGATGGTGGCGGTCGAGCCCTCCGAAGGAATGCGCAGGCAGGCCGCAAGGCACACCGATGGCCCCGCCGTCCTCTGGGTCGACGATACCCTGCCGGATCTTGCCCTCCTTCCACCCCGGCACCCCTTCGATCTGATCCTCCTCTCCGCCGTCTGGATGCACATTCCCTCCACCGACCGTCCCCGGGCCCTCTCCCGGCTTTCGGAGATTCTTTCACCGGGAGGCCATCTCTTCCTCACCTTCCGGAACGTGAAGGATGAGCCTCTCCGGGGCATGTATCCGGTCGATCCCCGGGAGACGCTCATTTTGGCCCGCAAAAACGGCCTCTCGCTTCTCGTCTCGAACTCCTCCGGAGACGGCCTCGGTCGCGCGGACCTCGAGTGGACCGCCCTTCTCTTCCGCAAGGTCGCCCCCGAAAAAAAAGGGGAGACTCCCACTTGACAATCGCCCCCCGCCTTTTGATACAATCACTCCCGGACGAAATGTCCACTTACCCAGTTTACGTTGGAGCCCCGATTAGGGGCTCTTTCTATTTTCGGACCTCCGATCTTGCCCTCAGACCACACTCCCTGTCCCGAAACCTTCTCACAGACCTTCCGCTGCAGGCACTCCAGGCCCCGCAGGGAGTCCCTCTCCCCGGACCCGCCGCGTTGCATCGGGTGAGATCCTTGTCCCTACGGGAAAAGTCTTGCGCCATCTTCCGCCACGAAGGCCGGAAATGCACCGCCTTCACCCCGTCTCCGCTTTCACAGGACTCTTCGAAAGGACTCCATGGATACCCTTAAAACAGTCGTCTTTATTGATGGACAGAACTTCAAGAACGACCTTCAGAAGTTCCGATTCAAGGCCACCGGTCAGAACCTTCCCGAGTACCGCCTCGACGAGAAGCACTTTCTCTGGGAGAGCTTTTTCCAGGACGCCATCGACATCCTCACCCGGCGCACTCGCACGCCCCACCGACTGGTACGGGTCTACTGGTACAACACCCAGGCCACCACCCCCTTTCACCGCAATGACCGGGCCATCCCGGAGATCCTCACCGAATACGGGGAGCGATTTCCCGAGCTGAACGCGGCCCATATCGACACGCTGGCCCAGCGCTGGCACCGCCACCAGAGAGAGCTTCTCGCCCGGGCCAAGGAGGAGGTCTTCGACGGCATCCAGAAGCGGACCTCCTTTCTCGAGTTCAAGTATGTGGGACAGCTGGTCCTGCGCCCCTACAAGGTCCGGGAGATCCAGCGGGACAGGGAGGGGGGGATCCTCTACCAGGGAACCGTTGAGGGAGAAAAAGGGGTCGACATCGGGATCACCATCGACATGATCGCCAAGATGCCCCACTACGATGCCGCCGTCCTCATCTCGGGAGATACCGACTTCATCCCCCTGATCCAGTACCTGAAGGACCAGCTCAAGCTCGTCTACTCCCTCTCGCTCTCCCGGGGGGACCGGAGTCAGATCCAGCTCTTCTCCCCCCAGATCAAGAATGCGGTGGACTACTTCCATACCGTCTTCGAAAAGGATCTTTTGGGCACCTACCTCGACCGGAAGGCCGGGGTTCCCCCCATCATTCTCCAGGAGATCGACCGGAGGCTCGAGGAGATCTCCGGCGAGAGAG
>DAHXNG010000048.1 GCA_027366615.1 Nitrospirota bacterium
CCCCAATGACCGCGAACGAGGGAGAGAAGTCGTTCGGGAGAGGCCTTTTCCGGGGAGAGGCTGGTGACACCGTAGACCACTTCCGTGGTGGGATGGCTTCCATCGAGTTTGGAGGTGTTGCGTTCGAGGCGGAAGACCTGGTGGTGGCCGGGGAAGGAAAACTCGGGAAAAGTTTCTTTCAGTTCGGAACTGACGGTGAGGGTGCGGCGCTCGATCCGACCATGACCCCTATCGATTGTCGAGGCCGTTTGCCGAGGGGGGAAAAGCCTCCCAGGGGAGGCTTGCGATGTCTTCGAACATGGTGGGCTGGTTTTTTTTGACCGTGAAGACATAATCGGCCTTTTTGTCCTCGGTGATGAACCGGGCCGTTTCCACTTGTGTGTGCATGGCATCGGCCGTCACGATCTGGCCTTCGATCTCCATCGGAGCCAGAAGAGCGCGGAGTTCGGGGATCTCGTTGGTCTTTTCGTCCACGTTCTTCTGGGCCACGACGATCCCCCGGTTTTGGAGGAAGGCGGAGAGGAGGTGGACCTTCTGACCGCCCTCGGCCTTCGAGGCTCCCCGGACCGTCTTCCCGTCGACGGAGAGGACCTTCCCGTCTTCGGCCAATCCGGACTTGGCCAGGATCCGCGTGAGCCAGCCCGAGATCGCCTGCTCGACCTTCAGGACGTCGAGCGACTGGAGGGCGCGGCGCAGGGTGGGTTCGGAGGGCGCGATCCAGACCTTTGTCTCGGGATGCCTCCGGTATCCCAGGCGCTTTTTGAGGGCGTTCGAAAGGTTTTTCGCCCACTCGGCCATGGCGAGCGTATGGCAGGCGCCGGAGAGAATGGCACACACGAGGGTGGCGACGAGGGAAGTCTGGGAGTGACGGATCCCCCGCCGCTTCCGGGGATCCGTCACCCGGGACAGATCGTCCATGAGAGACTGGATGTCTTTTTGGCTGAGAGCCTTGACGGGCACGCGAGCCTCCTTTGTCTGGAAAATGGGAAGGTGGTCGGGGGACGAGAGAAGACGAAGCGCATCCTTTCTCAGGGGCCGGACGAAGATGCGCTTGACCTCTCCGTGGTAGTCGTATCGTCCGGCGTTTCTTCGGTACCCTTTGGTTTCGCCAAGATCGCGGAACCCGGCGGCCCGGTAGCAGGTTCCCAAAAAGCGGGAGGGATCGACGAAGGTCTCGACGAACAGGATGGGATGGCCGTATCGCTCTTCCCAGTCGCAGGAAAGCCGGCGCATGCAGAGAGCCAGGACCTTCGATGCCAGATGGGGAAGACGGCCCCCCGGAAGGATGAGGTAGCGCAGGTTGTTGGCGAGATAGCACAGGCGCCGGGCCCGCTGGGGAGTGGTCCATCCGATCATCCGGTCCCGGTATCCATTGCTCCAGGCGGCGGATCCCCAGCCCAGGAGGGCGACCCACTCCCCGCCTAGAAGGGCGACATAGCGGATCGACTCCCCGGGCATGGTCCGGAAGCCGAGGTAGTGGTGAGTCCGCATCTCTTCGTCCCAGCGAATTCGCTCGGAAGCTTCGACGGGACGGACGATCAGCGTATCGAACCGATGCCGGTCCAGGGAGTTGGGGTCGAAAGAAGGATCCATGGAGCGAGAATACAGAAGTCGAAGGAAAAAAGCCAGCCCTGTTTTCTACAGCTGGCGCGCCCTCTCACAGGGCAGGCTGGGTGCGGCTGACTTTGACATGGCCGTGGAGGAATGATGCTTGAGTCCATCGGAGAGCACATCTGGATGGAGGAATATCCGTTCGAATTTTTCGGTATTGCTCTTGGCCGACGCATGATCGTGATCCGCCTGGCGGACGGAGCTCTGTTTCTTCATTCTCCCGGAGAGATGACGGATGACCGGAAACGGCGCCTTGAATCATTGGGAAGAGTGGGGTATGTCGTGGCTCCGGCAAGATTCCACGATTTATTTCTCGATGGGGTGATCGGGGCTTTCCCCCAGTCGGAACTTCATGCGATCCGGCCGATTTTTTCCCGTTTTTCGTCCCGAGCCAAAACATTCTTGCTTTCGGACCAAGACGCTCCCCCCTGGGAGTCAGAAATCGAACAGCATGATTTCTGGGCCGGGCCGTTTCATCGCGAAACGGTATTCTTTCACCGGGAGAGCCGGTCTCTCCTTCTGGCCGACCTCTGTTTCCGTCTGTACGGCCAAGCTCTGATGACGCAGCTTGTGGGACGAGGGCTTGGGATCGTCAACCGTTTTGCTCCCACCCGGGATATCCGATTTTGGACGATGGGCCGTCGTCAGAGGCTTCGCACCTCGATAGAAAAGGTTCTGGAATGGCCGTTCACGAGGATCATTCCG
>DAHXNG010000158.1 GCA_027366615.1 Nitrospirota bacterium
CACCCCAGGATCATCGTGGAGCCCCGATCCCTCAATACCCTTCCGGCCATCGCCGTCGCCTCCCTTGCCATCGAGCGGGAGGATCCCGAAGCCGTGGTCTCCGTCATGGCCTCCGACCACCTGATCTCCCCCCAGGATCACTTCCTCGCGCTTCTCCAGCATGCCGCCCAGATTGCCCAGACCGAAAAGGTCCTGCTGACCTTCGGCATCCCCCCCCACCGCCCCGAGACGGGGTTCGGATATCTTGAGCTCGGGGAGGCCCTGCCGGCCTTTTCGACCGGACTCTTTGCGGCGTCCAGGGTCGCCCGGTTCGTCGAAAAGCCCGATATCGAGACCGCCCGCCGATTCGTCGAAGGAAAGAACCACCACTGGAACTCGGGGATGTTCGTCTTTTCGGTGAAGGTCTTCTTCGAAGAGCTCGAACGCTATCAGCCGGCCCTCTTCGCCGCCCTCCAGCCCCTGAAGGAGGCACTGGGAACCTCCGAAGAGCGAAGGGAGCTCGACCATTTCTACCGCACCACCCCCTCCCTTTCCATCGACTACGGGCTCATGGAGCTTTCGTCCCGGGTCTGGTCCCTCTCCGGCCCCATCGACTGGAAGGATGTCGGATCCTGGTCGGCCCTCGACGACATCGCCCAGAAAGACTCCCGGGGGAACGTCGTCCGGGGCAACGCCCTCGTCATCGACTCCGACAATACGATCGTCCAGGCGGACAAGCGGGTGATCGCCACCATCGGCCTCAAGGATATGATCGTCGTCGACACCGACGATGCCACCCTGATCTGCGCCAAGGACCAGGCGCAGAAGGTCCGGGAGGTCGTCTCCCGCCTCCGGGAGAGAAATGCCGTCGAGGCCCTGGAGCACCGGACGACCCACCGGCCCTGGGGCTCCTACACCATCCTCGACCAGGGGCCGATGTACAAGATCAAGAGCGTGACGGTGAACCCCCAGGCCCGCCTCTCTCTCCAGATGCATCTCCACCGGTCGGAGCACTGGGTCGTGATCGCCGGAACGGCCCGCGTCACGATGGGAGAGGAAGAGATCTTCCTCCATACGAACCAGAGCATCGATATCCCCAAGTCCACCCGCCACCGCATCGAGAATCCCGGCAAGGTCCCCCTGATCGTGATCGAGGTCCAGAACGGGGAGTATCTCGAGGAGGACGATATCATCCGCTTCCAGGACGACTACCGGCGCATGGAGGAGGCGCCCGGACTCGACACCCCCCCGCTCCGGAACAAGAGCTCGTGATCAATCCCGGCATCTTCCGCGAATACGACATCCGCGGCCGGGCCGAGACCGATCTCCCGGACCCTGCCGTCCGGGCCATCGGCCTGGCCCTTGCCTCCCTCCTCCACGACCGGGGGGCCACAACGATCGCCCTGGGGCAGGACGTGCGCCTCACCTCCCCCCGCATCGCCGCAACGCTTGCCGAGACACTTCTCTCCCGGGGGATCTCCATTCTCGATGTGGGGGTGGTTCCGACACCCCTTCTCTACTATGCCCTCTTTGCCCTTCCCGTCTCGGGCGGCGCCATGGTCACGGCAAGCCACAACCCCGCCCCCGACAACGGCATCAAGATGGCAATCGGGCGGGAGACGATCTACGGAGAGGATATCGCCACGGTCCGCGACCGGGCGCTGGCCTTCGACAGAACTCCTCCCCCGCCCTTTTTGGGCCCCCGGGGCAGTATAAAGACCGAGTCGGTTCGGGAGCGGTACATTCGGGAGGTTGCCACGGGTATCGGCACACTGCCCCTCTTCGAAGGCCGCCCCCTCCGCGTCGTCGTCGACTGCGGCAATGCCACGGCAGGGCTTGTCGTACGGAATCTTTACCGCGCCATGGGGGTGGAGGCGGACTACCTCTTCGAAGAGCCCGACGGCCGCTTCCCCAACCACCACCCCGATCCCACGGTCCCTGAAAATCTGGTCAGCCTCACCCGGGCGGTGACCCTGAAGAAGGCCGATCTGGGGCTGGCCTTCGACGGGGACTCCGACCGCATCGGCGCCTGCGACGAGACCGGCCGCATCCTTTTCGGCGACCAGCTCATGGTCCTCTTTGCCGAGGATCTCCTGAAGCGGCGGCCGGGAAGCCGCATCATCTCGGAGGTCAAGGCCTCCCGATTCCTCTACGACCGGATCAGGGAACTCGGGGGGATCCCCGACATGTACAAGGCCGGCCACTCCCTCATCAAGGCCCGGATGAAGGAGACCGGAGCTCCTTTGGCCGGCGAGATGAGCGGCCATATTTTCTTCGCCGACGACTATTACGGCTATGACGATGCCCTCTATGCGGGAGCCCGCCTCATGCTTCTGCTCTCCCGCACGGGGCGGTCGCTCTCCGATCTTCTCTCGGGACTTCCCCGGACCTTCTCCACGCCCGAACTTCGAAGAGAGTGCCCCGACGAGAAGAAGTTCGTTGTCATCGAATCTCTCAAGGCCCGTCTTCTCGGGCGATCGCTTGAGATCAACCCCATCGACGGGATCCGGGTGGAGTTCCCCGATGGATGGGGTCTCATCCGGGCCTCGAACACCCAGCCGGCGCTCGTTCTCCGCTTCGAGGGGGAAACCGCCGCCCGCATGGCGGAGATCCGGGACCTTCTGACGGGCGAACTTGCCCGTGCTATGGAAAGCGTGGGGCTCGACCCTTCCCTCGCCACGAAGGACGCCTCCCACCACTAGCGCTCCCAGCCCATCAAAAAGACACACCCTCCCCCGAGTGATCCTCCGAAGTCCATCCTCCGCGAACAGGCGCAAGAGGAATCTCCGTTCAGGGACAGAGCGTCTGTCGAACCCGCTCTTCTAGAAGCCTTGCGATCTCATGGTCGGAGAGACCGGAGAGGTCGGAGGGCCGGATCATCTCCCCCGGACAGAAGGAGACCCTCCCCGGACGGGGAAGGGCGCGATGGGGAGGAAAGGCCTCGAAGGTTCCCGCGATCCCCACCGGCAGGACCGGAACCTTCATCCGCGAGAGGATCACACCCACGCCCGGACGAAATGGCGCTATCCGTCCGTCCGTCGAGCGCTCCCCTTCGGGAAAGACTCCCAGCCCCCGGCCCGACAGGAGAAGTCGCAGGGCAACCCGGAGGCCCGACAGGGCCGAGTCCGGGGCGATGGAGACGATGCCGAAGAGATTCTTGAAGGGGGCCAGGGGCCCGTCGAAGAGCGGGGCAAATCCCCAGAAAAGGGTCCGGGAGAGAAGAGGCGGCGGAAGCATGAGGGCAAGCAACGGCCCGTCGAGGTAGCTTCCATGGTTGGCCACGATCACGAAGGGCCCCGGGACGATCCGCACCTCCTCTTGCGCCTCCTTCCCCTCGTCGGGGGCCCTCTCCAGCAGGAACGCCTCCCCCTCCTGCCGCCATCTTGGCCAGCGGATCCGGAAAAAGATCCGCCCCACCCCCCGGAAGAGGTGGTAGAGAAGCCGCTCTCCGATTGAGAGCTTCCGCAGGGTCCGTCCCCGATCGGGGATCCGGGCCTCCTCCCCGGGACTTAAGGGGCGAAGGAGGATCTCCTCTCCGGGGCTCTTTCCCACACCTGCGAGAGAGGAGAGCCTCCCCAGAAGATCGCCGACCGTCAGTACACCCAACAGAAGATCGTCGGGCACGCTTCGTCCGAGGATCTCCTCGACCTCCTGCAAAAGCTCGATCCGCAGGAGGCTGTCGAGCCCCAGGTCGGCCTCGAGCCTCGCCTCGTCGACAACCGGAACCCCCTCGCCCGACACCCGGGCG
>DAHXNG010000006.1 GCA_027366615.1 Nitrospirota bacterium
TTTTTTATGAGGGATTTCCTGGCTTGAATCTTGAAATGGCTCCCCGGGCAGGGCTCGAACCTGCGACATGGTGATTAACAGTCACCCGCTCTGCCAACTGAGCTACCGGGGAACATGGGAGGAGTCTTGCGGAGTTGCGCCTGAAGCACAGTCGAATATCTTATGTTTTTCGGGAGAGAAAATCAACGGTCGGGGCTCTTTTTTTCAGCCACGGCTTCCGTCAGAAAAAATCATTGATGAAGTAGCGGCTCAAGTTGAGCCCCTGATTGGTGTAGTTCGACCCGATAGCCGCTCCGTAGGGAAGATCGGGGACCCGATCCATCTTCTCGTAGCGAAGCTTGAAGACCGGCTGACCATCCACAATCCGGAAGGGAACGTCGTGAGGCCGCACCTCGAGAACCCCGCGGGCACCCTCCCCTGACATGCCAAAGCCGGGATCGAAAAATCCGGCATAGTGAGTCCTGAGTTCTCCGGCGGCGGCATCGAAGGGCATCATCTCCGCCGCGAGGTCGTGGGGGACGCGGATCTTGGCACTTGATGCAAAGAGATAGAATTTTTCCGGCTCAAGAACCATCTCCCCCCTAGGAAAGGGAGGGAGAGCCTCCCAAAACTCCGTCGCCTTCTGTGTATCCCCGGGAACAAGGCTCAGGATTCCCGCATCGTGCCGCGCCCGAAAGCCGATTACCGGCATCCCGGAAAGCTTGACCCCAAGATACAGGGATCCGTCCGTAATCCTGTCGAAGACGTTCCCCCCGGATGACCCTCCCTCTGTAAAGTAAAGGGGCGCGACCCGATGGCGCTCCATAATCTGGGGTTCCGACAGAAACTCCCTCTTCTCGAAAAAACGCATCTGACAAAGAGCTAGTCCTTCACTAATCTTTATAGAGAAGGACCTTGAAAATATCTCGAGATAAAGCTTTCCCGAGTATCCAGAGGGCACATCATCGAACCGGTCTCCCGTTTCGGTGATGATACGGGTAAAGACATCAAGTCGACCGGTGGAGGACTTGGGGTTCGCCTTTGCCGAAAGGTTCGGGGGAAGGCGTAATGATTCAAGAAGGGGAACGAGGTAGACCACACCCCGCTCAAGATAGGGGGAGGTGCGAAGGTCAACGGAATAGAGTGCGAGATCCGGAAGAATGTCTGACACCGCAGTCGAGAGAGGAAGAAAGCTCGACCGGAGCCTGTATGCCGTATGGCCCAGCCTCAGGTCAAGCGAGGATGGCTGGACCTGCCGGGAGCCAAACGGGGCGTCGGACAGAATGGCCCCGGAGTCGACAAGGCCCCGGATCTGGCAGTCGCTTAGGGTTCCCAAGGCCACTCCTCGCGACGGTCGAGATCCTGGGCAATAGACTCCCAGAGAGGCCCCTCCTGCCGGTTCCATCCGTCGATAAAGACATGCTTCGACAGGGGCTGACGATAGGCCCACTCCTCAGTCTCGAGCATGGGCCTCCGGGGAAACTCCCGAACATAGCCGAGACAGAGAATCCCAATGGGCCGGACGTGGTAAGGGAGGTTCAGGATCCCCTGAACATCCTCCCGCCGGAAGATCGTGACCCACCCCATCCCAATCCCCTCCCCGCGGGCAGCAAGCCAGAGATTCATGATGGCGCAGGAGGCGCTATAAAGATCGGTATCCTGGTCTGAGAGGCGGCCGAGAACAAAGGGTCCCTCCCGGGCGGGATCGATGGTGACCCCGATCAGGAGAGGGGCGTCGAGGATTGCATCGACCTTCAAGGAGAGGAACTTCTCCGAGCGGGGCGACTCAAAGACAATCGCCGCCGCCTGACGTTCCTTGTCCACAACCCGCTTGAGCTCGCGACGGACCTCTTCTTGTTCGATCAGGATGAAGTTCCAGGGTTGCATGAAACCAACGGAAGGAGCATGGTGTGCCGCCTTCAGAAGACGCAGGACAATCTCCCTGGGAACCGGATCCGGAAGGAACTCGCGACGTATGTCCCGCCTCGTATAGATGGCGTGATAGACTCCCAGCCGTTCCGCTTCGGGAAGAGAGTGGTCCGGGCGTGCGGCCCCTCCGGTATTGGAGTCCTTGTCCATGAAATGATCCCCTTTTTTAAACACTATCCCAATCCGGAGGAGATCCTTCTCCGCACATCCTTTGCCCCCAGATCCGCCCCGTGATCCGGGCCCAGGGTCGCTCTCCGTGAGGAAAGCGGATCCTCCCCCGGCGGAGAGGAAGCGCCCTGGAGAAGCCCCGTTGATTCTCCAGAGAGGGAGGGATCCGCGACCACGTCTGGCATGGCATCCGGATAGGAATAGATCTTGTTTTCATAGTTCTGCAAAAGAATCTGCCCGTTCTCGCGACCGACAAGATAGTCGTCGGGAAGGACCGGGATCTTGCCTCCCCCTCCGGGCGCATCGATCACGAAATGCGGAATGGCCATACCCGAGATATTTCCCTGGAGGGCCCGCATAATGGCAACCCCCGTGGAAACAGGGGTCCTGAAATGGTTGGCGCCCCGGGTCAGATCGGCCTGGTAGAGATAGTAGGGCTTGACCCGGATCTTCAGAAGCCCCTTGAAGAGGGTCCCCAGAACCTCGGCGCTGTCGTTGACCCCCTTCATGAGGACGGTCTGGCATCCGAGCGGGATGCCGGCATCGGCAAGGCGCCGGCAGGCCTCGGAAGATTCGGGGGTGATCTCCCGGGGGTGATTAAAGTGGAGGTTCATGTAAAGAGGGTGAAACCGGGAGAGCATCCGGCAGAGCTCGGGGGTCACGCGCTGGGGCAGTGCCGAAGGCACCCGGGTTCCGATACGGATGATTTCAAGGTGTTCGATCGACCGGAGCCCGGAAAGAATCTCCTCGAGCATCTCGTCTTTGAGCATGAGCGGATCCCCTCCGGAGAGGATCACGTCGCGGACCTCGGGGTGCGACCTGATATAGTCGATCCCCTGGCGGATCTCATCCCGGCTGACGACCCCTTCCGGCTTGCCCACAAGACGCTTGCGCGTACAGTATCTGCAATAGATCGGACACTGGTTCGTCACAAGAAAGAGCACACGATCCGGATACCTGTGAACGATCGCAGGGACGGGACTGTCCTCGTCCTCTCCGAGGGGATCGGCCGGACTCTCCCGGTCCAGCCACTCGGCCGGATCGGGAATAACCTGAAGCCCGATAGGATCGCCCGGATCGGAGATCAGCGAACGGTAATAGTCATTGATCCGTACCGGGTAGAGCCCCTCGACCGTGTCAGGGCCGATCCCGTTCTCCCTGAGGATCCACTCCGGAGGAAGCTCTGAGCTCCGCCTGATCCCTCCCACGAGAAGTTCCTGCCACTCTTCCATCGCCGTCCTCGCATTTGCGGAAGCCACAATCTCCGCCATGTTTGAGAAACATGTGCAATGCGCCCTGCCCATCTTGGCATCCCACCCAAAATGGCGAACGCAAAAAACGTTCAGACTATCCGGTAATCCTGTCAGAGGCCAAATCGGGCAAGTCCTCCCCCGGAGAAGGGGGCCAAGCCGGAGACAGGATGGCATCGACCATTCCGTGAATCAGTTTTTTGTCTTTTGGGCAGGCAGTGATAAGAACGCCTCCCGTATGGACCTCGTCCCGATTCTTCCCCGAGACGAAATAGTAGGGACAGACCCGGATCCGGTAGCCTTCCTCCCGCTCGGTCTCCGAGGAGAAGTCGTAGCCGGTCAGGGGAAAGACATGCGTCTGCCGAAAGGGCTGAAGAATGCTCGGCCCGTGAGAAAATGCCTCCATGGCATGGCGGACGGATTCCTTCCATGACTCCTCGGGAAGGTCGTGGCCAACCACAACCCCCCGGCTTCCCCAGGACAGGGGTGAAAAACCGGATGGTTTAATAATGAATCGGCGCTCTCTCTGAGTCAACCCGAGAAGCCCCTCGAAGTCCCGGAGGCGACGCTCCCCCGCAACAAGAGGAAGCAAAAGGGAGGCCTGAGCGGGAACCGGAGCCGGGTCCATCACCCATGTGGGCGGGATCAGCCGGTCGAGAAGCTCCATGCTCTCGGAAGGCATCTCCCGGCTCCAGTGCTCCCGGAGTGCCGGGTGGTGCCAGAGGGCCATTCCTGCCTTTTCCTCAAGCCATGGCTTGACCGGAGGCGTGATTCGGACCTTTCCCCCTTTGGCAAAGTAGAGCATGAGGTCTGACTTGGGAATACTGGGGAGATCGAAGAGTTCAAAGAACCGGTAAATGATCGATATCCTGTGAGTCTTTCCGTCGGGCGCAAAAAACAGGAAACCGTTCTCGTCGAAGCGGAGCTCCCGAGGGTGGAGACAGAAGGCCGGGAAGTAACCCCGTGACAGATCTGCTGCCAAAAGAGCCATCTCGTTTCGGTAGTCGCCCGACTCGTCGGAGACGACAATGGCCAATACGGGGTCGGGATCCAGAGAGGCGATCATTGAGGCGAAGCCGTCCAGGATCCCTTCCGCCCCCCCGATCATCCCGGAGTGTCCCCGGTCGCGGTAGAGCCGGGAGAGTGCCAAAAGGAGTCCCGGACCTCCCGGCACCGCATCCATCTCCGTCAGGACCGGCCCCTCGGAGGTCAGAAGAAGGTCGGGACGGAGAATCCCCGGTATGTCGCTTTTAAACCGGCGCGCCTGACCATAGTTGAGAAGCTCCGGAGGCTTTCCACGGTCGAGGTAGTCGCGAACGAACTCCAAGCCGGAGGGGGGCTCCCGGTAGAGGCGGTCGAAGGCGCGATAAAAAGAAAGAAGCGCCCGCCCCAGGGAGTCGAGGAAGGGCGAGTCGATTCCCGGGAGAATAACCGGCCGGGGAGAGATGCGGAAAGGCCTTTCAAAAAGCCCCAGGCTTTTCAGTGTAGACGAGAAGTTTCGATACAAAGCGGCTCCGGAGCGAGTAAGGATCCTCTGGACAAAGTCACGACAAGGGTCCGGAACAATCTGGTCCGGACCCTCCCCCTGTGATAGAATCAGGAAAAAGAAGTGTCTTGCAGTCTAACACAGTTTTCCCCTGAAGGGACGACATGGTTGTCCGGGGGGCATTTTTCCCAATCCCTCGGCAAAAAACGACAGAACAGGGTCTCAGTGACAATCTCTCCCCTCGAACTCCTCTTACTTGAAATGGCGAGCGGCTTCTACCTCGGAGCCTTCATCCTTTATCTTTCAGAGATACTCCTTTCGCGACCACCCCGCATCCCCTGGGCCCCGGTCACGGCCGGCGTCGGAGGAGTTCTCTTCCAGTCGCTGGCCATCTTCATCCGGTTCGGTTTCCAGGGCCATGTGGCACTTCTCTCCCTCAGAGAGGTCCTCTCCTTCTTCTCCTGGTCTCTGGTCCTGACATTTCTCTATCTCGAGCACCAGAAAAAAGTTCGCATTCTCGGTCTTTTTATCTTTGGAATCGCCTTCTTCTCTACACTTATGGTCATAGGAATCTCCTTTCGCACTCCCGTCCTCTCGACAGGCGAGCCCATCGGACTCCTCCTCTCCATCCATACCCTATTGATCGATCTGGGACTGGCATCGGCGGCACTGTCTTTTATGGTCTCACTTCTCTACCTTCTCCTCGACCAGTTTCTCAGGAGAAAAATCTTCAACCGTTTTTTCAGCAGGATTCCCTCTCTCGAGACCCTTGACCAGCTCAACAACAACTTCAGCGGAATCGGGTTCGTTTTCTTGACCGCAGGTCTCTTTTTTGCCATGATTTGGTCGTGGGAGAAGTTTGGAAGGACCATTCCCTTCGCCTCCCAGGGCCGGCTGGCCTTCATCGGAGCGATCATCGTATGGCTTCTCTACGCCACATCGGTCCTCGTTCGGTGGAATCGGCGCTTCAGGGGAAAACAGGCGGCCTATCTGTCGATATCGGGCTTTCTCGTCTTTGCGGCAACAATGCTCGTTCTGCTCTTTTTCTCAAAGGGCTCCCATTTCATACTCTAAGACCGGGATCCTGTCAGGGCGCTCCCGGAGCAAAGAGACGAGCCAGGTGACAGCGGAGACCTTCATTTGATCAAGATCACCCTAGCCGGCGTCAACCACAAGACGGCCCCCGTCGACATCCGGGAAAGGATTGCCTACCCCAAGGAGCATCTGGCTCCTGCGGTGCGCACCCTGGCCCATGAAGAGACCGTCCTCGAGTGCCTCCTGCTCTCAACTTGCAACCGGGTCGAGATCCTCACCATCACATCGAACATCCATCCCGCTCCGGACTTCTTCACCGAATTTCTTTCGCGAACCCATCCCTCGCTGAACGGGGTTTCCCTTCGTCCCCATCTTTATTACAAGACGGACACGGAGGCGGTCGAGCACCTCTTTCAGGTGACAGCGAGCCTCGACTCCATGGTTGTGGGGGAGCCTCAGATCACCGGGCAGGTGAAGGAGTCCTTCGAGATCTGTCGCAAAGAGAGTTCGGTCGGCCCCTACCTTAACCAGATCTTCCAGCGTGCCGTCAGCGCCGCCAAGCGGGTCCGGTCGGAGACGGCCATCAGCCACCTTCCCGTCTCAATCAGCTACGCCGCCTGCCAGCTGGCAAGAAAGATCTTCCAGGAGATGTCGAACAAGTCTGTCCTTCTTCTTGGCGGCGGAGAGATGGCGCAGTTGACGGCCCGGCACATGAAGAAGATGGGCGTTCGCTCCCTCATCCTCATGACCCGCGACCCCTCCCGGGGTGAGCCGCTGGCGGCCGAATACGAGGCCACCTATGCCCCCATGAGCCGCCTCGAGGAGTTTCTGGCCGAGGCCGACATGGTCGTCTGTTCCACCGGGGCCGAGACCTACCTCCTTACGGTTCCGATCATGGAGTCCGCCATGGAACGCCGGGGATTCCAGCCACTCTTCCTCATTGACATCGCCGTCCCCCGAAACATCGATCCCGAAATATCAAAACTTTCGAATACCTTCCTCTACAATATCGATGATCTCAGATCCGTCGTTTCATCGAACCAGAAGGAACGGGAGATGGAGACCTTTGCCGCCCGCGAGATCGTCCGCCAGGAGGTCTCCCAGTTTGAAAAGTGGCGGGCGGAACGTTCGACCGTTCCCCTGATCCAGTCCCTCCGACAACACACAGAGGCGCTCCGTCTTTCAGAGATAGAACGATTTTCCCGAACACTCGATGCCCTTCCCGAGGAGAGCCGAAAGCAGGTCATCCTCCTGACCCAGTCCCTCATGAACAAGATGCTCCACCCCACATATCAGACCCTCCGGGGCTCATCGAACGTCGACGAGGCCTGGGAGTGGATCACGCGCTGCTATGGCCTTCCGCCCGACATCGTCAGAGCGACCGGCTCCGACACGGACAAGGAGTTTCAGGGGAAATCGGTTCTGGACTCCCCCCTCTCCGATCTTCCCCTTCCTGGCGAGCAGCCTTGCTGACATCTACCGGAAACTCTCCCGTACGAATTGGAACCCGCGGGTCGGAGCTCGCCCTGTGGCAGGCCCGTCATGTGGCAAAACTCCTCCTGGAGACCGCTGGGGTTGACTCCGAACTCGTCGTCATCAAGACGACGGGGGACATGATCCTTTCCGTCCCTCTCTCGCAGGTCGGGGGCAAGGGCCTGTTCGTCAAGGAGATCGAGGAAGCCCTGATCGCAGGAACGATCGATCTCGCCGTCCACAGCATGAAGGATGTGCCGGCATTCCTTCCCGACGAACTTGTCATCGGCGCCATTCTCGCTCGCGAAGACCCTCGGGATGCGCTGGTCTCCCCCAGATTTTCCTCCTTTTCCTCCCTGCCCCCCGGAGCCAGGATCGGCACATCATCGCTTCGGCGCATGGCCCAGCTCCGGCACAAGCGACCGGATCTCCGATTCGAGTCCCTCCGGGGAAATGTGGGAACCCGTCTCAAAAAACTTGACCAGGGGCAGGTCGACGCCATCATTCTCGCTGCAGCCGGCCTTATCCGCCTGGGCTTCTCCGACAGGATCCAGGAGTTTCTTCCCCCCGAGCTTTCCCTCCCGGCCGTCGGACAGGGAGCACTTGGCCTCGAATGCCGAAAGAAGGACGACAGGATCCCCCACCTGCTCTCCCGGATCGCAGATTCTGAAACGACGGCCTGCGTTCTTGCAGAGCGGGGACTGCTCTCCGCACTTGACGGCGGCTGCCAGCTTCCCATCGCCGCCCATGCCCGGACAGTCTCCCCCGGAGAGATCGAACTCGTTGCCCGTGTTCTCGATGTCGAAGGGACGACCCTCCTTGAAGAGCGAAAGACTGGACCGGCCGGGGAGGCGACCCTGCTGGGAGTCTCGGCAGGAGAACGTCTTCTGGCCCGCGGGGGGCAAACGCTCCTTGACTCCATCCACTCGAACTCTTCCGGAAATCCTCCGGCCACGCCTTCCCGGACATCCGGGACCGATTGAAGATCGGTCCCGTTCCGTCCTATGATCAATCCATGCCCCTTCCCTCTGGACTCATGACACATTTTCTTTCCCTGGCTCTTCGTCCGAACATTTCCGAAGACCCTCCCTTCATTCCAAACCCTCCCCTGGAGCGCTGGATCGACGATGTCTGACCCCGGAGTCCCTAAAACACCAAACGGAGCCCCCCGGGTTTTTCTTGTCGGCGCCGGGCCGGGAGACCCAGGCCTTCTGACCCTGAGGGGAGCTCAGGCACTCGCGATGGCGGACGTTCTTCTCTACGATCACCTCGTCCCCACCGAGCTTCTCGACCTGGCTCCCGAAAGAGCCCTTCGTATCGACGCCGGCAAGGTCAGAAACCATCCCCGCATGTCCCAGCAGGAGATCGGGGAGGCCCTGGTGGAACACGCACGCCGGGGAGCGATAGTTGTCAGACTCAAAGGGGGGGATCCCTTCCTTTTTGGCCGGGGGGGGGAGGAGGCCCAGATCCTCGCCCAGGCCGGGATCCCCTTTGCTATCGTTCCCGGGGTCACATCCCCCATCGCAGTCCCGGCCTATGCCGGGATCCCTGTGACACATCGCGACCACAGCTCACGCCTTGTCGTCCTGACGGCCCACGACGACCCCGAAAAATGGGACGAGGAGGATATCAAGGCCCTGGCTCGCCCCCGTCAGACACTTGTCGTCCTGATGGGAGCGCTTTACATGAAGGGGCTTGTCCTTCGCCTTCTCAAGGCGGCTCTTCCTGCGAAGACACCGACGGCCATCGTCCGGTGGGGAACAACGCCTCTTCAGGAATCTTTTTTTAACGACCTGGGAGACCTTCCTTCCTTTCTTGACCGCAACAAGATCGCCCCTCCCGCCATTCTCACCATCGGTGAGGTCGTCTCTCTCCGGGACGAGGTCGCATGGACCCATCGCCTTCCCCTTTTCGGAAAACGGCTCCTCCTGACACGGGAGGGCTCCCGCTCCACCGATCTTGCCGGCCGCCTCGAGGCTCTTGGCGCCACGGTCCTCCCTCTCCCGACAATCAGGATATCTCCCCTCCTTCCGGAGAAATCAAAAGACCTCCGCGAAAGGCTCGGAGACTTCCAGTGGATTGTTTTTCTGAGCCCGAACGGCGTCCGAACCTTCATCGAGTCGCTCAAGGAAAGCGGACGGGACCTTCGCTCCCTTGCCGGAATCCGGATCTTCTCGATGGGGCCTGCCACGGGGGAGGCCCTGAAAAATGCCGGGATCCTGCCCGATCTCTCGCCGGGGGAGTCCCACGGAAAGGGCGTCGTATCCGCCTTTCGGGATCTGTCCGGGGAGCATCACGGGAAGGTTCTTCTCATCAGGGGCGACCGGGGAACCGGAACAATCCCCCGAGGACTTGAGGAGCTTGGATACCATGTCGAGACGATGGCCGTCTACGAAAATACCCTCCCGGTACTTTCCGAAGAAAAGAAAGAGCGGATCCGCCCCCTTCTTTCGGAAGGAGCCATTGACCTGGCCATCTACTACAGCCCCTCGGCATTCACGGGACTTCTTTCGCTCTTTCCCGATCAAAAGGAGGCCATCGGCCGCCTCCCGGCACTGGCAATCGGCCCAACAACCCGTGAAGAACTCGACAAGGCCCACGTGCACACCGTCTGCATGGCCGCACATCCCACCACAGACTCCATAGTTGAAACAGCGCTGGATTTCCTGTCGGCATTCGGAAATAATGCGGAAGGACGACAACCGCCCCCTGTCACTCCAGCGGGGCAAACCCAAGGAGAGATGCTCCCGTGAGCCATCCCGTCGAAAGGCCCCGACGCCTCAGGAACAGCCCCGCCATCCGGAACCTGGTCCGGGAGGTAGACCTCCACCCCGACAACCTGATCCTTCCCGTCTTTGTCATCTGGGGGGAAAACCGCAAGGAGCCGATCGCCTCCATGCCGGGAGTCTTTCGTCACTCGGTGGACCGTCTTCCCGAGATCCTACGGGAGGCCTGGGAGTCGGGAATCCGCTCGATCCTCCTCTTTGGGATCCCCGAAAAAAAGGATGACTCAGGATCCGAGGCACTCAATCCCGATGGTCCGGTCCCCCAGGCCATCGGAGCGATCCGCGAGAGCTTTCCGGATTTTGTCGTCATGACCGACGTCTGCATCGACGAGTACACGACCCACGGCCACTGCGGACTGGTGAACGAAGGTCGCATCGAGAACGATCCGACCCTCGACATCCTGGCCCGGATGGCCCTTCTCCATGCACAGGCCGGAGCCGACGTGGTCGCCCCCTCCGACATGATGGATGGCCGGGTTGCCGCCATCCGAACCCTTCTCGATAAAAACGCCTTCACTGACACGCTGATCCTCTCCTATGCCGTCAAATATGCCTCCGCCCTCTATGGACCCTTCCGCGACGCCATGATGAGCGGCCCCCAGTTCGGTGACCGGTGCTCCTACCAGATGGACTTCCGGGGAACGCGGGAGGCACTCAGGGAGGCCCGGCTCGACATGCAGGAGGGCGCGGACATCCTGATGGTTAAGCCGGCGATCGCCTACCTCGACATCATCTCGCGGGTCGCCGCCCTGGCCGACCTCCCGGTGGCAGCCTACCAGGTCTCGGGGGAGTACTCGATGATCATGGCTGCGGGCGCCAATGGCTGGATCGACACAGACCGGGTCATGATCGAATCCCTGACCGCCATCCGGCGCGCCGGAGCCCAGATGATCCTGACCTACTTTGCCATCCGTGCGGCCAACCTCCTCCGGAGCTGACCGCATGGAGACCTTTCGCGGCGACCTCCCCGCTCTCTCCCGCAGCCTTCCCCCGGGCCCCTATGCCATGACGATCGGGAACTTCGACGGGGTCCATGTCGGCCACCAGTATCTCCTTTCCCGACTCAAGGGTGAGGCGAAGACCTCCGCCATCCCCTCGCTTTTACTGACATTCGATCCGCACCCGCTCTTCGTTCTTGCTCCAGACTCCGCCTTTAGAATGATCATGTCCCGGGATCGGCAGCAGGAGGTTCTCCGCGAGCTCGGCCTCGACGTGCTGGTCTATCTCACATTCGACAGAACAATTTCCTCAATGACCGCAGAATCCTTCACAAAAAATGTCCTGCACGACCTTTTCCACCCGGCACTGATCCTGCTCGGAGAGGGATTTCGATTCGGAGAGGGGCGCCACGGTACCATCGAAACGCTGGAGAGGGAGCTTGGAGGGTCGGGGACCCGGGTCTTCCCTCTGCCCCCGCTCGAGGAAGATGGGCACCGCGTCTCGAGCTCCCGGATCAGAAAGGCCGTGGACCAGGGAGACCTTGAGGAGTCCAACCGGCTTCTGACGCGTCCGCTTGAGATCTCGGGGCCGGTCGCCCAGGGAGAAAGACGGGGACGACTTCTCGGCTTCCCCACGCTAAATCTCATTCCTCCGGAACATCGCCTCATCCCCCCTCCCGGAGTCTATGCGACCCGTACGCGGACGGAGGGAACTCTCTACAACTCGGCCACCTATATCGGGACCAAACCGACCTTCGGCACCCACCGCCCCGTCATCGAGACCCATATTCCGGGGTTTTCCGGCGACCTCTACGGGAAGGATCACCAGGTCTTCTTCTACCACAGGGTCAGGGGAGAGCGTTCCTTCCCCCATGTCGACGCACTCAAGGCCCAGATCTCCTCAGACATTGCCACTGCCCAGAGGGTTCTCCATGACATCGTCTTCGAAGGATCCGTTCGCCCTCTTTGATGCTCCCGTCCGCAACTTTCTCTTGCGCCACGGAATTCTTGGGCAGAAAGGAGAATCGGCGTGGCCGGTCTGGGGTGTGGCCGTCTCGGGAGGAGGAGACTCAGTCCTCCTCCTGCACCTTCTCGCCCGACACCGACCTTCGGGCACTCAACTCGAAGTCCTGCACTTCAACCACCATACCGATCCGGATAAAAACGGCCGGCACCACTCCTTTGTTGTCGATTTGGCAAGAGGGCTGGATCTTCCCACTATCTCCGGAGAGTCCCCGTCACCCGAGCGGAGTCGACCCGATGTCTCGGAGACGGCACTCAGGGGTGAGCGCCAGAAATTCTTCAGGGAATACCTCGAAAACAATCCCGGAGCCCTCCTTTTTTTAGGCCATCAGAGGGATGACCGGATCGAGACGGTTCTTGCCAACCTTTTCCGGGGGACAGGGCCCCGGGGGCTAATCGGGATCCGGGAGAGAACAGGGCGACTTTACCGTCCGCTTCTCTCTTTTGGGCGCATCGAGATCCGCCGGGCCCTTGAAGAGGCCGGACAGCTTTTCATGGACGACCCCACCAACCTCGACCTTGCCCACTTGAGAAACCGGATCCGCCTTGAGCTCCGCCCTGCGATCGACCGCCTCTTTCCCCCGGACGGAACGTCCCATCTCGACCTTCTGGCACAACTGATGGAACGGGAGATCTCGGAACGCTCTCCCCTGCCGATCCCCCTGCTTCTTCTAGATGAAGCCCCAGGCTCTCTCTGCTTCTCCCTCAGACTCTACCGCGCGCTCTCTCCCTCCAGGCAGGGAGAGTTCCTCTCAGAGCTCCTTCGACGCCAGAGCACATGGAAGATGCCCCTCCCTCCCGAGCGGAATCTTCTCCGGACCCTTCGTGAACCTCCCGCCACCCCCCTCAAAAACTTTCCTCTCGGAAAGGGATGGCGGCTCGATATTGTCTCGGACCATGTGGATCTGGTATACCATTATCCTGACACTCAAAATAATCTGAGCCTCCTTCCCTTGCCCTCTCCGGAGGAAGAGGAAATCCCGATCACGCTCCCCCGCGGGGGCCGGCTGTGGATCAGGCGCTTAAAAGAGGCTCCGGCAGACTTCCCTTGCCCACGGCCTTCCGTTGAAGCGGTCGTTCCGGAAGAGAGCTTCTCTGCAGGGGGGGCCCCTCTCCATATCGGCTACCGGTTGCCGGGGCAGTCCATTTGGCAACCTGATGTTCGCTCCAAGGAGGTCCCGGATCCTCCCCGGACACTCTCTTCACTCTGGAAGGGAAAACCTCTCCCTTCCGCAAGGAAGGATCGTCTCCCGGTTCTCTCTCTCGGCGATGCGGCAATCTGGATCCCGGGATGGCTCGACAGGACCGGCGATCTGTACAGAAGTTCAAAAGGGCCTTTTATTTCGATCACATTTCAATTACGGGAGCCTTCCTGGTGGAAAAAATTTTTGGAAAACCCCTGATCACCCAGGAAGAGATCCTCCATAGAGTGCGAGAGCTGGGACTTCACATCACTCGCGACTACGAAGGAAAAAATCTCGTCCTGATGGGAATCCTGAAGGGGGCCTTCGCCTTTACTGCCGACCTTGCCCGCTCTATCGGGATCCCGGCACAGATCGACTTCATGATGACATCACAGTCGAAGTCCGGAGCTGGGCGAGTTCTTTCCTCTCCCTCGCTCGAACTGACTGGCACGGACGTTCTCGTGATCGAGGACATCGTAGACAGTGGCCACACGGCAAGGATCATTCTCGACGCACTCGCTCAACACAACCCCGAAAGCATCCGGTTCTGCGCCCTTCTCGACAAAACCGCCGGCCGGGAGATCTCTTTCGCTCCCGACTACACCGGATTCTCCATTCCGAACAAGTTTGTCATCGGATATGGGCTCGACTACAAGAACAAGTACCGTACCCTGCCCTTTATCGCCGTTCTCGACCAGACATCCTGAGATCCCCCGTTCGGGCAGGGCCCTGTTTTCTGAGCCCTGCCCTCTCCACTCTTCGATTGAAGAGGATGATCCTCCATGCTAGAATCAACATTCGTACCCCCCTGAAGGAGGACCCTCTTGATGAAACCGTTTTACAAGAATCTCGCCCTGTGGCTGATTATCGGCATTGTCGTTTTCCTCGTTTTCGACATGTTCCAGTTTCGGGAACCGTCGTCGCAAAACCTCATCTATTCTGACTTCATCGCAAAACTCGAGATGAATCAGGTCAGTGAGGTGACGATCAAGCGGAACCATATCAACGGGGTCATGAAGGACGGCGCACGTTTTCAGACCTATGCCGCCAACGATCCCCACCTCGTGGAAGAGCTCCAGAAGCGGAGCGTTCGGATCATCGCCATCCCTCCGGGAGAGAACCCCTGGTATATGAGCCTTCTGATCTCCTGGGGGCCCATTCTCGTTCTCGTGCTCCTCTGGGTCTTCTTCATGCGCCAGATGCAGTCCGGCGGAAACAAGGCCATGTCCTTCGGAAAGTCCCGGGCCAAGATGATGACCGAGGACAAAAAGAAGATCACTTTTTCCGACGTGGCCGGAGTCGACGAGGCGAAGGAAGAGGTCTTCGAGATCGTCGAGTTTCTTAAGGATCCCTCCAAGTTCCAGCGCCTTGGAGGCCACATTCCCAAAGGGGTCCTCGTTGTCGGACCTCCAGGAACGGGGAAGACACTCCTGGCCAAGGCAATCGCCGGCGAGGCCGACGTTCCCTTCTTCCATATCAGCGGATCCGACTTTGTCGAAATGTTCGTTGGCGTCGGGGCCTCCCGCGTCCGCGACCTCTTCGAGCAGGGCAAGAAGAACGCCCCCTGCATCATCTTCATCGACGAGATCGACGCCGTTGGACGACATCGCGGCGCAGGCTTAGGCGGGGGACACGACGAGAGAGAGCAGACATTGAACCAGCTCCTCGTCGAGATGGACGGATTTGAAAGCAATGAGGGCGTCATCCTGATTGCCGCCACCAACCGACCCGACGTTCTCGACCCGGCGCTCCTTCGTCCGGGCCGTTTCGACCGGCAGATCATCGTTGGAAAGCCCGATCTCAAGGGGCGGACCAAGATACTTGAAGTTCATACCAAAAAGATCCCTCTCGACTCCTCCGTCAACCTCGAGACCGTGGCCCGGGGAACTCCCGGATTTTCCGGGGCGGATTTGGCGAACCTCGTGAACGAGGCCGCGCTTCTTGCTGCCCGCCGCGACAAGAAGGTCGTCGAGATGAGCGAGTTCGAAGACGCCAAGGACAAGGTCCTCATGGGCGTTGAGCGAAAGTCGATCCTCATTACCGAGGACGAGAAGCGGGTGACCGCCTTCCATGAAGCCGGACACACCCTGGTGGCCAAGCTCATTCCCGGGACCGACCCGGTGCACAAGGTCTCCATCATTCCGAGAGGACGGGCGCTGGGCGTGACGCAACAGCTTCCGACCGACGACCGTTACACCTACGGGCGCGACTTCCTCCTGAACAACATTGCCATCCTCATGGGGGGACGCGTGGCGGAGGAGCTCGTAACCCGCTCCATCACGACCGGTGCCGGCAACGACATCGAGCGAGCCACCGACCTCGCCCGCAAGATGGTCTGCGAGTGGGGGATGAGCGACAAGCTGGGCCCCATTACCTTTGCCCAGAAGAACGACGAGATCTTCCTCGGCCGGGAGATGTTCCAGCGGCGCGATTACAGCGAATCCACCGCCATCGACATCGACCGGGAGGTCAGCGGCATTATCTTCGATGCCTACGCCAAGTCCAAGAGCCTGATATCAAGCCACATGAAGGCTCTCCACAATATCGCCGAAGCCCTCCTGGAGAAAGAAACGCTCGACTCCCCGCAGATCGATGCCCTGATCCAGGCGGCCAATGCCCCCGGCTGATTTTCGTACCTGTCTCGACCGGTCCCGCGACAAGGGGGAACTCCCTCTTGTCATGGGGATCGTTAATGTCACACCCGATTCCTTTTCCGGAGACGGACGTCTCTCCCCCGATCACATCCGTGCTCACGCCTGCCGACTGATTGATGCCGGAGCCGAAGCTCTCGATATCGGTGCCGAGTCGACCCGACCAGGCTCCTTAGCCGTCCCCGAATCCGTGGAACGGGAACGTCTTCTTCCCGCTCTCGACGCACTCGCGGATCTCGATATTCCCCTCTCGATCGACACCCGCAGACCCTCACTTTTCAAGGAGGCCCTCTCCTTCGGCGCCACCCTTCTCAACGATATTGGAGGCCTTTGCGACCCGGGGTTCCTTGCGATCCTCCGGGAAAATCCCCGGGTCATGGCCGTCCTCATGCACGCACAGGGCTCCCCGGATATCATGCAAAAGGATCCGCGATACGATGACGTCGTCGAATCAGTCGAGACCTTCTTCCGGGAGGGGTTCGACCGGATTGAGGAAAACGGCATCCCGCGGGACCGGGTAATCATCGACCCCGGGATCGGATTCGGGAAGACACGTGAACACAACCTTGCACTTCTCCGGGCGTCCGACCGCTTTGCCAGCCTTGGCACCCTGATGGTCGCCCCCTCGAGGAAACGATTTCTCGACAGCACGGGAGAGGACCGCCTCCCGGCCGACCGCGATGTCGCCACCGGAGCGGTCATGGCGTGGAGCCTTCTGCACGGTGCCGCCCTCTTCCGAACCCATCGGCCGGAGATTGCCCGGGAAGTGAGATCGACACTTTTGGCCATTGTGGGCAATAGCCATGGATAAACTCTTGCATTTTTCCCTCTGGAGAAATGTCCTCGACATCCTGGCCGTATGGTTCGTCTTCTACCAGATCCTTCTCCTTATCCGGGGAACCCGCGCCTTCCAGATGGTCATCGGGGTCCTTGTCTTTCTTCTCGTCTTCTTCATCTCGGGGTGGCTCAAACTCTATACGCTAAACTGGCTGATCACGAGCTTCTGGTCCCAGATCATCCTGGCCCTCCTGATCCTCTTCCAGCCCGAGATCCGAAAGGCCCTGGCCCGTGTCGGTAAAAGTCCACTTCTTCTCGGCATCCCCCTCGGGGAGACACCACTCGACTCGGAGGAGATCGTCAAGGCCCTCCAGACGCTAAGCCGGCGGGGCATTGGCGGCATCATCGTCATAGAGCGGGCAACCGACCTCTCCGAGGTCGTCGAGGTCGGCGTCCCCCTTGATGCTCTGATCTCCTCGGAGCTTCTGGTCAGCCTCTTCCTTCCCTACTCCCCAATCCACGACGGGGCGGTCATCATCCGGAAAAACCGTGTCGCCACCGCGGGATGTTTTCTCCCTATATCCCTCTCCTCCGATCTTTCCCGGCAGTACGGGACCCGCCACCGGGCGGCCATCGGCATCACCGAAGAGACCGATGCCGTTGCCCTGGTCGTGAGCGAGGAGACCTCCCAGATCTCCCTCGTCGTGGCCGGACGCGTCACCCCCCAGACGGACATGGTCCTCTTCCGGCAGACACTCGCCCGTCTCTTCCGCAAGGAAAACAGGCTTCCCTCGAACAGACGGCTCCACGCCCTCCGAAAGACTCTCTTGGGCGTCTTCTCGCTTCTTCCCGGGGCAAAGACACTCCTGCGCACCCTCGGACTCTCGGGCAAGGGCTCCCGGAGCGCTCCATGAGCGGACAATGGGAGGGTCTTGTGAAGATTTTTTCAAGAAACCTCTCTCTCAAGCTTCTGGCCCTTGGGCTTTCCCTCTTTCTCTGGTATCACATCAGCCGTACCGGAAGCGAACTGCTCACGCTCACCCTTCCGGTCACAGTGACCAACCTTCCGGCCCATCTCGAGGTGAATCAAACGACCCCCGACCATGTGACCATCACACTCAAGGGACCTCCGGGGATGGGCCAGCGGATCCATCCCGAACGCCTCTTCGTCCTTCTCGACGCCACCGGCTTTCACCCCGGCCGCCGCTTCCTTCGACTTGACGGGAAGAATGTGACCCTTCCGCCGGGAATCTCGGTCATGCGCTTCTCGCCCTCAACACTCTCGCTGCGCATTCTCTCCCTCAGCCGGAGAGAGATTCCTGTCGTCCCGCAATTCATCGGAGAGACCCGGAACCCGATTACTCCCCTCAGCCTTCGCGTCAGTCCCCGCAAAGCCGAGGTTGAAGGAGACCGGGCCCTTCTCTCCCGCATCGCCTTCATCAAGACGGAGCCGATCGAGCTTTCGAGCCTCGGAGACCGGAATATAGAGAAGCTGACCGTGGGGCTTGTCTCCCCCGACCCCTCCCACTTCAGGATTCTTTCTCCTAAAACCGTAACGGTCGAGATCTCCCGTCCCGTCCGGTCTCACTAGCATGAGACGCCGAACCTCTACCCGACCTCCCTTATGGCGAAAAGGCCCGGGAGACGGATACCGGCATCTGCCACCCTTAATTTGTGGGTTCGTTTTCGTTCTTTTAAATCCGGGAAAAACTGATATCATAGAAAAAATTGCCCTATCCTGATGCGAAGGAGACTCTCTTGAGCAAGCATTCGGGCCGCCTTTTCGGAACGGACGGAATCCGCGGACGCGCCAACATTCATCCTGTGACCGGCGAGATGGCCTTCCGCCTTGGCCGTGCCGCCGCACATCTTTTTGCCCGTGCCGGCGAAGAGCACCACGTCGTCATTGGCAAGGACACCCGCATCTCGGGCTACATGCTCGAGATGGGCCTGACCTCCGGCCTCACCTCCATGGGAGTGAATGTGATCCTCGTAGGCCCCTTCACGACCCCCGGGATTGCCCATCTCACCCGAAGCCTCCGCGCCGATGCCGGCATCATGATCTCCGCCTCCCACAACCCCTATGACGACAACGGAATCAAGTTCTTCTCGTCGGAGGCACTGAAGCTGCCGGACGAGCTCGAGGACAGGATCGAACAGCTTGTGACGGGAACAGAGATCGACCACATCCGGCCGACGGGCGCCCTCATCGGGAAGGTCTCCCGACTTTCCGGCGCCGAGGGACGCTATGTGGAGTTCGTGAAAAACACCCTTCCCCGAAAGCAGAAGTTCGACGGAGTACGGATCGTGGCCGACATGGCCAATGGAGGCGCTTACAAGGTCGCCCCCATGGCCTTTCAGGAGCTGGGGGCCGAGGTCATATCCCTCTCCGACGCCCCTGACGGCCTCAATATCAACGCAAACTGCGGGGCCCTCTATCCCGAGGCCCTGGCCCGCCGCGTGGTCGAGACCGGGGCAGACATGGGCGTTGCCTTCGACGGCGACGCCGATCGGGCGGTCTTCGTGACCGGCAAGGGGCAGATCCTCGACGGTGACCGGATCATGGCCATTATCGCCCCCTACCTCAAGAAGGTGGGCCGCCTTCCCGGGGACACACTGGTGACCACCATCATGAGCAATCTTGCTCTCGAAGAGGCGATGCGCCGCCAGGGGATCACCATTCGGAAGACTCAGGTGGGAGACCGCTATATCCTCGAAGAGCTCGACCGCCTGGCTCTCTCCTTCGGAGGAGAGCAGTCCGGCCATATCATCTTCAGGGACTACCTCACCACAGGAGACGGCCTCATCACGGCACTCCAGCTCCTCTCCCTCCTCGACAGGGAAGGAATCTCCCTAGACGACGCCGCGCGCGTAATGGAGCCCTATCCGCAGATTCTCAAGACCCTTCCCGTCGGATCCAAGCCCCCCATCGAAACCCTTCCGGAGCTCTCCCGGAGGAAGGCTCATGTCGACAGCCTCCTTGCAGGCCACGGACGTCTCCTCCTTCGTTACTCGGGAACGGAGATGGCCATCCGCATCATGCTCGAAGGACCCGATGCCAATCTTTTGGACCGGATGATGCAGGAGCTCGAGGAGGCGGTGGCAATCGACCTCGCCCCCCACACTCCCACCGCCTGACCGCTCACTCTTGCCCCCAGACTCCCTGTCCTCCGACCGCCTGACCGTCCGCGCCCTCTTCCCGGCCTCCGTTCTCGCAGTCACCGGACTTTTCCTCTCCTCCCTCGCCCCGCTCTATCCTCTCTCAACTGCTCTCATTGTTCTCTTCTCCCTCCTCCTGCCGCCCATATCCGCGGCTGGACGGATCGCGCCCCTGATCCTGATCGCCTCCTTTGCGGGAGGACTTCTATTTCTCCCATCGGACCCGGGCCTCCCCCGATCCGGGCATTCAGCGGCCCTGTTTCTTTGCCTCGACAAAGCGCCCGCAACTGCCGCACACGGAGTCGTCGCCTCCTTCAAAAACGACGGGACGGCCGCTGATCTTCCCCGTCTTTTTCGTCTCTACATCCCCCAGGAAAGACTTTCAGACCCTCTCGAGGCTGGAGACTGCGTGGAGGGTGTCATCTCCCCCTCCTCCCGCCCCCCGCGCCACAATCTCTTCGGCGATGCCCTCCCGTTTTACTTCCTTTCCCCTTCGGCCCCCCTCGATATTATCCGCGGGAGCTCCCCCCGAGAAAGGCTTCTTACCGCACTCGGTCACACCCAGGAGGATCTATCGCACCATCTCCAGTCCTCACTTCCCCGGGAGAGCGCCGCCCTTCTCTCGGCACTCCTCCTCTCGGACACCCGGGGCCTCTCCGAAGGAGAAAAAGAGGACTTCACCAAGGCCGGAGTCTCCCACCTCCTTTCTGTTTCCGGCGAGCATATGACCCTTCTGGCCCTTTTTCTGGGAGCCCTGGTCCTTCTTCTCCTCCGGCTTCTCCCGCTCTTTCTCCTGAGAAGCCTCCTGGTGCGGATTGCGGCGGGTCGTCTTCTGCCCCTTCTCCTGCTCCCCCTTCTCGGAGCCTATACCCTCATGATCGGGGCCCCCGAGGCCGCCCTTCGCGCCTTTTTGGGGTTCGCCCTGGCCACGACCCTCCGCTTCGTCTTTATCGACCTCGACTTTCCCGCCATCCTGGGGCTCTCGACACTTGTCATGCTGGCATTTCTTCCCCGACTGGCCACATCGCTCTCCTTCCTTCTCTCGCTTCTGGCACTTTGGGGACTGGTCTGGACTGGCCGGGCAAGATCACCGGAAAATGCCGGCAGAGGACGCCATAAAAAAGCCTTTTCCCCCCTCTGGGCGGGCGCGGCCATCACACTCCTGACCGCCCCCCTTCTTGCCGGAGTCTTCAGAACGCTCAATCCGGAAGGTCTCTTTGCCAACCTGCTCGTCGTTCCCCTGGCAGGAGACATCCTGCTCCCTCTCGGGGCCGGCGATCTCCTTCTCCACCTGATCCATCCCCACGCCGTCCCCTTCCTGTCCGACATCCTAGTCTCCCTGTCCCATGCCGTCCTGGGTCTGGTCCACGCCCTTGCAAGACTCCCGGGAGCCTCCCTCGCACTCCCTCCCCCGAGCCCCTTTTTCCTCTTTCTCTTCTACCTGTTCGCCGCAGGGACGCTTCTTGTTCCGAGACTTTCGTTTCGCAAGAGCGCGATTCCTCTTCTCATTCTCTTTCTTCTCTCTCTGGCCCTTCCCCGTGCCGAGAGCCCCGGAGAGATCCGTCCGGCATTCGGACCCGGCCTGGAGGGCGGGATCCGCTACTCTCCGGCAAGGGAGAGGAAAAACCTGGACAGGATCCTCCCTTCCCTTCCTGGAAGGGAGGGACTTTGAGGAAAAGATCCTCGGGAAATGATTGCGAAAAGCGGCGAAAGGGGTAGACTCTATAAAGAGAGGATCAGAATGCCCCCAGCTTTCTTAAACTCGAAAGGACGCACCATGGCAGGAAAAGAGAAGCAGAAAGAGGAAATCGACATCGAAGACGGTATGGAGCTTGAGACGATGCCCAAGAAGGCCTGTCCCCAGTGTGGCACTCTCATGCGATGGCTGGACGGGGACTATATGTGTGTGGCCTGTAACGGGGCGGAGTACGGCCCGGAGGAAGGATAGGCGATTCGCGGGGATCCACCGGGTATCAGCC
>DAHXNG010000019.1 GCA_027366615.1 Nitrospirota bacterium
TTTCTGAAAAACGGCAACCGAGAGGAAAATCCTTCATTTGGGATGGCGGATTTTGATCGCATGGGGCTTTCGGAGATAGTGAAGGCCCAGAGGGACTTCCTTTTTTTGGGTCCCCGCAAATAAGGAATCTTATGTCAACTCTGTCTCCATGAAATACATGGTAACGTGTAACCTTTAATCCCTCCCCTCGGGGAGAATGTGGGGAAAAAAATCCTCCGGTGAGGTATGATTTCATGGGCATTCCATGGATCCGCGAAGGAAACGGAAACCCTCTCGAAAACGGAGGACCCAAAACTTGGAAACTTCATTGCGCAAGCAAGCAAGCAAGCCTTTACTTCCTCGGCGAGGCCGCTCCTCTGAAAGCTCCGCGCCCCACATTCGTCGACGGTTTCTACCAGAATCTTCTTCCATTTGGGAAAACCCGACAGTTCCCTGGTCGCTCCCCGGTCCATTCACATCTGGGTGCCGCGGGTGAACGACTTCAAAAAGAAAAAACCTTCCCTCTTTCTCGGGACCTTTCTTGCAGCAGTTGCACTCATGGGGCTCGGACTTTTTCTTGTTGCCCTCTTCATACATTTCTCCAAAGAGATGCAGACTCTGGAGAACCGGAGCAAGAACGGGGTTCAGATCCTTCAGGGAATCATAGCCACCAACCCCGCCTTTCTGTTTACGGCACAGATGGAAAAAGGTGCCCTCATCCCCTCCGCCCTCCTCCTGGGCTGGTCCGCACAGATCCAGGGCGTGATCGCAAGCCTTCCGCGCCAGACCTTCCCGTTGTCTCCGTCCGACCTCCGTCTGATCGTCCGCCTCGGCCGGACATTCGATCGATTCTTCCGGGAGGCTGCCTTCTTTCCGGAGGAATCGAGTCAAAAAGCTCTGATGACAACGGTGATGAATATCCTCACGATCCGGCAGGCACTTGCCCAAAGGGTCGTTCTGACCATTCTCTCTTACTCCCGGGAATCCCGGAACCTCGATAGAACTCTCGACAGAATCGAAGCCGGCATCTTCGGGGTGGGACTCGCCGCCTTCGGCCTATTCTCCTTCTCCGTCATGATCCACAGGAACACACGGAACGAATTGAAAAAACTTTCAGACTCGGAATCTTTTCTGAGAGCCCTGATCGAGGTCCTGCCCACCGCGCTCTATCTGAAAGACACTGACGGCCACTGGCTCATGGCGAACAGAGCGGGGCTCGACCTCTTCGATCTTTCCGGAAAGATCTGGCAGAACCGTACCGACCTCGAACTTTCCCGGGAATACCCCGTCTACCGGGAGGCCCTCGAAACATGCCTGATCAAAGATCTGGAGGCATGGAATCTCGGGAAACGAACTGTGTCGCTCGAAAGCGTTCCCGGAAAGGACGGAGCGATCCTTCAACACGAAACAACGAGATTTCCCATCTTCAATCAGGATGGGGCGCCTTCGAGCCTTGTCGTCAGCGCCTACGACCTTACAGAAAGGATGCGGATCGAAGAACTCCTGCATCAATATCGGCTGATCTTCGAAAGTACAACGGAAGGGATTATCATCACGAACGCGGATTTGAAGATCATCGACGTCAACCCGGCCTTTTCCCTTATCACGGGATATTCCCGGGACGAGGTTCTTGGGCGGGATCCCCGATTCCTTCACGCCGACCGGCAGACAGAAGTATTCTACCAGGCCATGAAGGAGGCCATCGTTACACGAGGGGTCTGGGAGGGAGAGGTCTGGAATCGCAAAAAGTCGGGGGAAATCTACTGCGAGTGGCTTTTGATAAACCGTCTGGGCCAGAACGAAAGGGTGACCCATTATGTCGGGTTATTTTCCAACATCACAAAGAGCAAGGAAAATGAGGAGCGGATCCTCCACCTTGCCTTTCACGATGCGCTCACCGATCTTCCGAACCGCCGGACATTCAACGAAAGGCTCCAAGAGGCCATAGACAGACTCGGGCGAAAGCCCGGACGGACCGCCGTCGGCATTCTCGATCTCGACGGATTCAAGGAAGTGAACGACCGTCTCGGGCACCCGGCGGGAGACACTCTTCTGGTACAAGTGTCCAAACGTCTCGGAGGAGCCCTTCGGGCGACAGACACTCTGGCTCGCCTCGGAGGCGACGAGTTTGGGCTGATTCTGCCGGAT
The DNA here is from genome assembly GCA_027366615.1 of Nitrospirota bacterium. Lineage (GTDB taxonomy): Bacteria > Nitrospirota > Leptospirillia > Leptospirillales > Leptospirillaceae > UBA4572. The sequence goes on from DAHXNG010000019.1 coordinate 2,128, forward strand.
ATCGAAGATGAAGGCGCTCTTTTCGATCGACTGCTCAAAGCACTGCGGGAGCCATTCGAGATCAAAGGCGAACGGGTGACGATTTCGGGAAGTCTGGGCGTTACCCTCATCCCTCCGAACATGCCCGATGCCGACCTTCTCCTGGCTCACGCCGATCTTGCGCTGTACCGGGTGAAGAACAGTGGCCGGAACGGTTGGGCTCATTTTTAGCAGAAAATTGAGGAGAGGACCGTGGTGAAACATCTTGTTCAGACGGAACATAAACGGGCTCTCTCGAATGGAGCACTCGTCCTTCATTGTCAGCCCAAGGCGAACAGGACGACTGTCGGGTAGCAGTGGACCCTTTCAGATTCCCAAGCCCCCC
>DAHXNG010000026.1 GCA_027366615.1 Nitrospirota bacterium
GGAACAAAGTTTTCCTCATTGGATCCCCCCGGTCTCCTCCCGTATGATGGGATCAACCACCTACGTCTAAGGAGACCGCCGATGTCCCGAACGTCACCTTCTTTCCGTTTTCTTCCGCTCTCCCTTCTTCTCCTCTTTTTCCCCCTCCAATCCTGGGCGGGTGAGCTTGAGAATTTGGGAAAACGGATCGCCCAAGAGGGAAACGGCAGTCCGGGAAGCATCGCCTGCATGGAATGCCATCGACTCCACGGCGGGGGAATGCCCTTGATCGGAAGTCCCCGGATCGCCGGACAGCCCCAACGCTATATCGAACACGAGATCCTGGGCGTCCGGGGGGGAACCCGCTATGCTCCCATCATGGCCGGGGTCGTGAGTAACCTGAGCCGAAAGGAGATCCGGGCGGTGGCCTCCTGGTATGCCATTGTCAGGACCCCCAAGCTGCCCGATGTCTCCCCCCCCGACCCGACCCTTCTCACACTGGGCAAGAGGATCGCCCGAAAGGGGATGTGGAGGAAGAACGTCCCCGCCTGCGTGCTCTGCCACGGCGCCGACGGTCGCGGCATCCCCCCGCACTTTCCCTACATCAAGGGGCAGAACAAGGGCTATCTTCTCCGGCAGCTTATCGCATTCGCCTTCCTGAAACGCTCCGACGATCCCCAGGGCCTCATGCGCGGAATCGCCCGACGTCTCTCCCCGAAGGAGCGGCAGGCGGTCGCCGAATACTTTTCGAGCCTCACTCCTCCCCCGGCCGACGGACTGCCCGACCCGAAACAATAAGGAGCTCCCATGAGATATCCGGCAATGCTTCTCCTCTTCTCCCTTGTCGCCGCCCTTTCCCCGGCGGGCCTTCCCCCGGCCCGGGCGGGAGAGTCTCCCCGGCCGGTCGCCTTCAGCCCCCCGGCCGACAGGGAGATCCCTGCCGGGCCCTTCGGGGATCTCGTGAGAAAAGGCGAGAAGATCTTTACCCAAACGGGGAGGTATGCGGGAAAATATGTCGGCAACGACCTGACCTGCGAGTCCTGCCATCTCGACCGGGGGCGCAAGCCCTACGCCGCCCCCCTGTGGGGAGCCTATGTCAGCTACCCGAGGTTCCGGAGCAAGAACATGAAGGTGAGCCGTCTTGGCGAGCGCATCCAGGGATGTTTCCGCTTCTCCATGAACGGAACCGCCCCCCCTCTCGAGGGAGACACGATCCGCTCCATTGTCGCCTACAGCTTCTGGATGGCGAAGGGCGCCCCCGTCGGGACCCCGCTTGAGGGCACCGGAATGCTCCGGATGGCTCCGCCGGCACAGGCTCCCGACCCCGCCCGCGGCAGGAAGGTCTACGAGGCCCGGTGCGCCCTCTGCCACAACGCCGACGGACTGGGTACCTCCTCCGGTGGAGAGGTGGGCTTCCCGCCCGTCTGGGGAGCCCGCTCCTACAACCGGGGAGCCGGGCTGGCAAAGGTCGCCAAGCTGGCGGGATTCATCAAGATGAACATGCCGCTTTCCCGGGGAGACACGCTCTCCGACCGCGATGCCTGGGACGTGGCGGCCTACGTCGACTCCCAGCCCCGGCCCGCCGACCCGCGCAAAAAATCCTGAGGTCCTGACAGAGCCTGAGACACCCAGGAGACGGACCGGCCTCTTTAGGGTTGGGTTTGCCCTCTTTCTCCCGACACGGTATGATTCTTACATGATCTCCATGCCGACCAAGACACTCTCCCCCCTTTCCGGAGGGACTTCGTGACAGGGACCCCTTCCGACGTGACCCCTTCCCTGCCCTTTGACACCACGGGACTTGAGCGCGCACGTCGAGGGGTCCGGGACAGCTCCTTCTATCGCTCCTTCTCCCTCCTTTCGCCCCAAAGCCGCGACGACCTCTACGACTTCTATGTCTTTTGCCGCCTCGTCGACGACCTCGCCGACGAGCCCCGGGAGGAGATCGACGTGCGGAGCCACCTCGCCGCCTGGGCCGACGCATTCGCCCACGACTTCGCCCCTCCGCCGGGATGGGAGGAGGCCCCCTTTTTCCTCCGCACCGTCGAGATCGCCAGGCGACGGCAGATCCCCGCCTCCCTTTACGGCGAGATCGTTCGCGGCATGCAGGACGACCTTCAAACGGTCAGGATCCCCGACACCCCCGCCCTTCTGCGCTACTGCTATCGCGCGGCCGGGGCCGTGGGGCGCATCTGCGTCCCCATCTTCGGAGGGGAGCTCGAGCGGCTCGGACCCTATGCCGACCTTCTGGGGGAGGCCTTCCAGCTCACCAACATCCTGCGCGACCTCGCCCAGGATGCGGCCAAAAACCGCATCTACCTTCCGGCCGACCGCATGCGTCACTTCGGAGTCTCGGAGCAGGATGTGCTGAACGGCCACCTCCACGCCGGTCTGCGGGCCCTTCTCGAAGAGATCTGGGAGCACTCCGAGGAGGACTACAAAAAGGCCGGGGAGCTCCTCTCCGATCCCGCCGACCGCAAGACGATGATCGCCGCCCGGGCCATGGAGACGGTCTACCACGCCCTCCACCACAAGATCCGCCGGACGGGCTTCGATGTCTATCGCCGCCGGGTGGCCCTCGGCCCCCTGGAAAAGGCGGGAGTCCTCTTTCGGCTCTGGCGCGAAAAAAAGGCCGTCGGCCTGTGAGCGCACGCCCCAAGGTCTACGTCCTGGGGGGGGGACTCTCCGGCATCGCCGCCGCAGAACGCCTCTCCCGGGGACCGGACTCCCCCTTCGACATCGTCCTTCTGGAGGCCCGCCCCCACCTGGGCGGCCGCACCGGCTCGTACTTCGACACCCGGGCCCGGCGGGAGATCGACACCGGACAGCACCTCTTCCTCTCCTGCTATACGGGGACGCTGGACCTCCTTGACCGGCTCGGCACCCGGGGCGGGCTCGTCTTTTTCGATCGCCTCTACATCCCCCTATGGGATCCGGAGCGGGGGCTCCACCCGCTCGACATCCCCGGGAACAAAAGCCAGCTCTCCGCGGCCGGAGGACTCCTCCAGTACGAAGGGCTTCCCTTCTCCCTTAGGCTCTCCTTCCTCTCGGTCGCCCGGGCCATCCCGAAGATCGACTCCGACGTCGACCATCTTTCCGCCTACGACTTTCTGCGGCGCGCCGGCCAGCCGGAGGAGGTCATCGACCGCTTCTGGGAGCTCGTCATCCTCTCCGCCACCAACCTTCCCTCCCGCACCGTCAGCGCCGCCATTCTCGTCCGGATCCTCAAGGAGTCCCTCCTTTCGGGAGGGGAGGCCTCCCGCCCCGGGTACAACGCCGTCCCCCTCACCGAACTCTTTGTCCTTCCCGCCATGCGGCTTTTCCGGTCCCGGGGGGTTACCGTCCGGACCAAGACCCGGGTCATGGCCCTCTCCGAGTCCGGAGGACGAGTCCGCTCCCTTTCCACAAACCAGGGGGAGATCGCGCTCGGCCCCGACGACCGGATGATCGTGGCCCTTCCTCCCTGGTCCTTCGAAAAGATCGTCCCGGTCTCCTGGCAGGAGACCCCCCTTGTCGACCGTATCAGCCGTCTCTCCTACGCCTCCCCCATCCTCTCGATCCACCTCCACTACGAAAAACCTGTGCTCCTCCCCCTCATCACAGGCTTCCACCGCTCCCCCATCCACTGGCTCTTCAACAAGGACGCCATGGAGCAGCGGCTCATCCCGGAAACCCGTTCCTGGTTCGACTGGTCGGGAGGAACCGAGGACGATCTTCTTCCCACTCAGCAGGTCAGCGCGACCGTGTCCGGAGCCTTCGACCTCCTCGACCGCTCCGACTGCGAGCTCGGACGGCTCGTCGGAGAGCACCTTCTCCTGGTGGACCGAAGAAACACCGCCACTCCCCGGGGGATTGTCGCCGTCAGGGACAGGTTCGCCACTCCCATCCTGGGAACCGGCCAGAGCACGCTTCGTCCGGAGGCGCGCACCGCCTACCTAAACCTCTTCATGGCAGGAGATACCGCAGACACCGGCCTCCCCGCCACCATGGAGAGCGCCGTGAGAGCCGGCGGCGCCGCGGCGGAGGCGATCCTTGCCGACCTTGGACTCTTGGCTCCCGGCAAAGCCAGAGCGATCTCCGCATGATCTCTCTCGAAGCCTCCTACCGCCACTGCCAGGAGGTGGTCGCGAGCCACTACGAGAACTTCCCCGTGGCCTCCCTCCTCATGCCGGCCCGGACCCGCCCCGCCATCGCCGCCCTCTACGCCTTCGCCCGGGCAGCCGACGACATGGCCGACGAGGTGGAAGACTGCGAGACCTCGCTCTCCCTTCTTTCCGGCTGGCGGAGCCTCCTTCTTGAGGCCCAGCGCGGTCCCGTCGACCATCCCGTCTTCCGGGCCCTCTCCGACGTTATCGCCCGCTACGAGCTTCCCGTCCTCTGGCTCGACCAGCTGATCCAGGCCTTCGAGAGGGACCGGACGGTGGTGCGCCACGAACGATTCGAGGATCTTCTCTTCTACTCCACCCTCTCGGCCAACCCGGTGGGGCGGCTCCTTTTGTGGATCAACGGGTTCCGGGGAGAGCCCCTCTTCGCGAGGTCCGATGCCGTCTGCACCGCCCTCCAGCTCGCGAACTTCTGGCAGGACATCTCCGTGGACCGGCTGAAGGGGCGCATCTATGTTCCTCTTTCCGAGATCGCCCTCTGCGGCCTCTCCGAGGAGACCCTCTTTGCCTCCTCCCCCGACCGCGATCTCGTCCGCCGCCACCAGCGCCTGAAGGACCGCCTCTACGCCTACACGGCGGGACTCTTCTCGACCGGGGTTCCCCTCCCCCGGGCCGTCGGAGGGCGCATCGGAATCGAGCTCGCCCTCGTTCTGCGGGGAGGGGTGACGATCCTCGAAAAGGGGCGCGATCCCCGGCGCCCGATCATGGAACGTCCCGTCCTCACGAAGGGAATCTGGATCCGCTCCCTTTTTCGTTCGCCCTCCGAGGCGACCCTCGAAGGCTCGCTCTCCGGCCTCTCCGACCCCGGGGAGGCTAGGGAGCTTTTTCTTCGGGGACGGGCCGTCTACGGGAAAAAGGCCGGCGACCTCTGATCAAAGCGATCAAAAAACTTGCGCCACGGCATCGTGGAGCCGCGGCCGGAACTCCCGGATCCGGTTGTTGGTCCGAACGGGATGGACGCGGTTGGTGAGAAGGACGACAATCCGGTCCTTTGCAAGATCGATCCAGACCGAGGTGCCGGCGTAGCCCAGATGGCCGATGGAGGCCCCGGGGGTCAGGAAAGTCCCGCTCGAGGATCCGGCTGTCGGCGTGTCGAATCCCAGCGCCCACTCAAGCGGCTCCTGCCGGCGAACGAACTCGGCCCGGAGATCCTCCGGAAAAAATCCCCCCCCCATCCAGGGGCGGGCCAGCTCCCAGACAGCCCGGGCCGACCCGAAGAGCCCCGCATGGCCCGAGACCCCTCCCAGAAGGCGCGCGTGCTCGTCGTGGACCACCCCAACGAACGGCGTCCCCGTCTCCGG
>DAHXNG010000040.1 GCA_027366615.1 Nitrospirota bacterium
GGTCCTGGCCGCCTGGGAGCGCGCCACCATCGTGCGGACCTGCGGCCTTTACGGCGGCCGGGGCTCGGGGCAGAAGGGGGGGAACTTCGTCACGGCAATGCTGGGAGCCGCCCGGGCGGGTCGTCCCCTCCGGGTCATCAATGACTGCCATGTGGGGCCCACCGCAACCTGGGATCTGGCCGGGGTCCTTTGGACGATGATCCTCGACCGGCCCGCCCCCGGCCTCTACCACCTGACGAACGCCGGCCGCGTCACCTGGTACGACTTCGCCCGCCGGATCTTCGAACTCTCGGGCACCCCGGCCTCCCTTGCCCCGGTCTCCCTGGAGGAATACAACCCGCCCGCACCCCGCTCCCCCTACTCCGTCCTCTCGAACGCCAAGGCCCACCAGGCCGGACTTGTCCTTGGAAGCTGGGAGGAGGCCCTCGAAGACTATCTCAAACGGGAGGGGCTTGCGGGAGGAGGAGGGTCACCCCACAGATGACGATCGGAGCCGGTCGGTCTTGAGGGAACCGGACAACGGCTCAGATTGGCATGTTGATTTTGCCAGCTATTTTCTCGGCAAGATCTCTGAAATCCTTCCTTGCATCCAAAACGGCATTTGCATGGCTCCCTATGGCGCCATCCGCCGATGTCAGATTGAAAACAGACTTGCGATGTTCCTGTGCCATGGGAATCAAGCTTCGATAATGTTTTGTTGTCAGGCAGAACAAGTCGTTTTCCGGGCGGATGTCGACACTTTCCCCCTTTCACCCAGGACGGATTCGCGATAAACGTAAGGGATACGTTGAACCCATTTGTCATAGGCTTTGACGGGGCGTTCGAGACGAACTCCGTATTTTTGGCACAGATAGCCGATCGGCTCCATCTTCCCCTGGGGCCATTGAATGCCTGGACTGGAAGATCTTTCGGAATCGGCCGCCCATCTGTCCAGTCTTTTTTTCCATGAGATCCTCCAGCTCCCCAGGGCAAGTCCAAGATCTCTGTCTCTCCCGGATCCGGGAGAGACAAACGGAAGATCCCCGACTTCGGGGATGTGCCGGGAGGATCCGGAAAGAAGGCGGGGAGAGGTCGACCGAAGCTCTAAAGAAGCCCCTGCAGGATCTCCCAGAGGGCGTCCGGAGAGACAAGGACTCTCGCCGCCGGGTCGAGCCCCGCGGGAGGATCCCCCACCCAGAGCCCGATCCCCCCCCGCTCCACGGCGCGGTTGACCGCCCCGAGATCGGTGGTGTCGTCTCCGGCCATGACGGGAAAGTATCCCGGCCCTCCGTCCCGCTCCGGCCGGGAGGCAAGCGCCCCGAGAAAAAAGTCCAGCGTCTCCTCTTTGGTGACGCCCCCCTCCGGGCGAACCTCCCAGACCATTTTCCCCTCCGAGATCCGGAACATCTCCCGAGCAGAAAACTCCCCGAAGAGGCGCCGCAGAAGGGCCGAGGCCTCGGGGATCCGTTTTGGGTCCACCGCACGATAGTGGACCGAGAGGCTGAACTCCTTCGGCTCGACGACAATCCCGGGAATGGCCTCCAGAACGGATTTTGCCCGCGCCACGAACTCCGGAAGAAGGGCGCCCGCCTGTTGGGCCCGGGGATGGAGATGACGCTCTCCTGCGAGGAGGCGCACCGCCCCGTGGTCTCCCGAGATCCCGGCAAGATCGGCCGGGGGAAGGCGGGAGAGAAGGTCGGCCTCCCCCCGGCCGGAGATGACAAAGGTCGGATAACGATCTGCAAGCCGGCAGAGAAGTCGGACATGGGTCTCGGAGAGGCGTACCTCCGAAGGACTGGGCGAAAGCGGTGCCAGGGTTCCGTCGAAGTCGAGAAAGAGCGCCGGACTTCGACCCTGCCCCGTGGGGTCGATGAGGAGGGTCCGGGGAGAAGGTCGGAAGCCCATCAGGACGGACGGGCGAAGAGGAGCGCGCCCTCTTTCGATGTACGGGAGAGGGGGCGAAGGAGATTCTCGGCCATCCAGCGGTAGACGTTGTGCTCCCGGAGGTCGGCCAGGGCCTGGCGGTTCTTCCTCTCCCGGATCCGGCCGTCCATGGAGAGCCCCTGGGCGACAATCCGGGCCGAAAGGGCGGGATCGGCAGGATCGATCAGGGAGAGGCCCTCCATCGTCATCGCCGTCCCCGTGTGCCGGCTCAGAAATAGGGGTGCGGAGCCTCCGTCCTGGGACGCCAGAAACTCTTTTGCCACGAGGTTCATGCCGTCGCGGGTCGCGGTGACGAGGCATCCCCGGGAGAGGCGATAGAGGGGGGCGAGAAGGGAGGGGTCGAGGGATCGGGAGAGGGTCACCACCGGACGCCAGGCCCCCCGGGCGAATCGTCGGTTAAGCGCCTCGGATCGTCGCTCCACCTCTTCGGCATAGCGGCGATAGGCCTCGACCGAGAGCCTTGTCGGCGGGGCGATCTGGAGAAGGGCGAGGCGGCCCGCAAGGGAGGGATCGTTCTCGTAGAGCGCCTCCATAAGCGAGAGCCTCTCGAGAAAGCCCTTGGAGTAATCCATCCGGTCAACCGAGATCAGATAGCCTCCCGAAGGCGTTCCCGGAGCGAGTCCGCAATCGGAGAGAAGGGAGAGGGCCGGGAGCATCCCCGCCGGATCCCGGGACATCATGCGGAAGTGGTCGGGGTCGACCGAGATGGGAAAGACCCCCGGGTGAAGGCGCCGGACGCCGGAGGCCGTCGCAACCGAAAGGGTCTCTCCGTCCCAGGAGGCCCGGGAGCCATAGAGGGAGAAGACCGTCTCGAGAAATCGGTCGCGGTAGAGCTCGGTCTGGAACCCCACCTGGTCGTAGGAGAGGAGTCCGGTCACGACCTCAAAGAGCCAGCGAGGCGGGGGAGCTCCCCCGACCGGCGCGCTCCAGGGAATATGCCAGAAGAAGGCCAGAGGGGGCAAAGCCCCCCCCGACCGGCGCATCTCCTGCCCCACAAGGGCCAGCTGATAGTCGTGAACCCAGATCATCCCCGGCCGGATCCCCCCCGAGGCGCCTTCCCGAAGGGAGTCCATCACCTTCCCGGCCACCCGGCGGTTGACCTCCCGGTAGGCCGCCAGGGCATTCGGGGGCTCCCCGATCCGCCCCTCCTCGTCGTGGAAGAAGGGCCAGAGGACCCCGTTGGAAAATCCCGCATAGTGTCCTTCCATAAGGGCGGAGGGGACCTCCAGGCGGTCGAGACGGTAGCCGGGGGCCCCGGGCTCCCCGGGAATACGGAGAAGATCCGGGCCCCCCGAATCCCGAAGTGCAATCCAGCGTCCCCCGACCTGGCACAGAAGGCGGTGGATCGTCTGGCTCACCCCCCCGGGGGGAAGGGCAAAGCGCTCCGCTCCTCCCTTCCAGACGACGGGCTCGCGGTTGGTCACAACGAGAAGGGGAGCGGAGCCGGCCAATTCGCGGTAAAACCGGACGAGATCGCCCGGCCCCCGAATCGCCGCCACGGGGTCGGACAGAAGGGACTCCGGAAGACCGGTGTGAAGGACAGAAGGGGGCGCAGCCATCAGCGGACCTCCGACAGAAGGGTTCCGGCCCCGGAGCGGGCCGGGGAGGCGGCCATCGCGCGGGATCGCGTTTTTCCACTCTCCTCCAGAATCTCGCGGTAGAGCCGTTCGTAGGCGTCGACCATGACCCTAGTCGAGTAAAGCTCGACTGCCCGGGCCCGGCAGGCCTCCCGGTCGATCGCGGCGACCGGCCCTGCCAGCACCTCGGCCATCTCGGCCTCACTGTCGACCTGGTAGCCGGTCACCCCGTCCTCCACGAGCTCCACCGCCGCCCCCCGCCGAAAGGAGATGACCGGGGTCCCGCAGAGCATCGCCTCGATCATCACAAGCCCGAAGGGCTCCTCCCAGCGGATCGGAACTAGGAGGGCCCGGGCTCCCTGGAGAAGGGAGACCTTCTGTAGGTGGTCGACCTGGCCCAGCCAGTGGATCTCGGGATGGGTCATGAGCCCCCGGAGGGTCTCGTTGTAGAATCCCGTGTCGCAGGGGTGGACCGCCCCCCCCACATGCAGGGGGATCCCGGCCCGGATCGCCGCGCGACAGGCGCTGTCCGGCCCCTTCTCCGGAGCGAGCCGGCCGAGAAAGGCCGCATAGCGGCCAGCCTCGTAGGAGGGAGGATAGGCCCCCGGATCAAGTCCATGGTGGATCACCCCAAAGTGCGGCAGGGAGACCTCCTGGATCCTCTGGGAGTGGCTGATCGCCACATAGTGGTTCTCGGGGTAGTGGCGGTAGGTCTCGGAAAAGTCCTGCGTCCGGGAGTGGTGGAGGGTGACCGCCGCCGGCACTCCCGCGATCGAGGCATAGGGGACGGAGACCGGGGACTGCCAGTGGACGACATCGATGTCCCCCCGCTCGAGGATCCTCTTTGCGGCGAAAGCCAGGTGGATGTGCTCGTCGCGTCCCACGATCGGCCACCGGGCCGCGGGAAAGGAGCACTCGAGGGTCGCCCGGGTCCGGGAGTCCCCGGTGGCGAAAAGGACGACCTCGTGGCCGCGGTCGACCAGACCCTCGGCAAGATGGTAAAGAAAGAGCTCCGTTCCCCCGTATTTTTTCGGAGGAACGCTGACGAAGGGGGTGGAGACCAGGGCGATTCTCACAGCTTGTCTCCTTTGACAGACATCTCCCGGCCGGAACGTGCCCCAGCGGGAGTAAGGCCCAAAAGGGCGATTAGGAAGGAGGTCGCCGAGCGGCAGGATCCTCCCTCGCGGCAGCCGGCTTCAATCATGTTGACCGCCCCGAAGGAGAGAACGAGGATCCCTCCCAGAAGGGCAAGGACGGCTCGGATCCCCAGGCTGTCAACGAGGCCCGGAAGGCCGACCATCCCGAGAATGGCTCCCCCGAGAAAGCCCAGGCTCATCGTGGTGAGAACCCGGGAGAGCATGCGGGCGGGGGCATGGTTCTGCATCAGGGTGTGCGCCAGGGGGTTGACCACCGAGACCGCCATCCCGAAGAGAAGCATGAGGACGAGGTCAACCCCCGTCCGGGAGCTTCCCGTCAGGAGAAGCATGACAAAGCCTCCGGAGAGGAACCCCCCGGCAATCCACCGAAAAAGGTTCGCGGGAGGAGATACCGTCAGAAGAATCGAGGAGAGCAGCATCCCCACTCCGTAGGCCGAGAGAAGCATGCCGAATCCGGTCGATCCCGCGTGGAGAACCGTCTTCGAGAGGACCGGGAGCAGGAGTGTGACCGGCCCGCTGATCAGCCCATAGAGGGCCATGATCACGAACAGACCGAAGAACAGGGGGTTTCTCGAAAAGACGAAGCGGATCCCCTCGCCGACCTCGAGGAGGACTCCGGAGAGGCCGGAGACCGGGGGGACCTCCGGGTCGGGGATCTCCCGGATGGCGATGAAGACGAGGAAAAGAGCGGAGACGAGGAATGTCGCCCCATTGACGACCATCACAAAGACCGGATTGTAGATTGCCGACAGAACCCCTCCCAGGAGGGGGCCCACGAGCATCCCCACCTGGCCCGTCGTCTGCATGAGGGCATTGGCCGAAACCCGGCGCGGCTCTTCCACCATGAGCGGAACAACCGAATAGAGGGCGGGACCGAAGATGCCGCTCGCCATGGCGACGAGGAAGACCAGAATGTAAAGGATCGGAAGGGTCAGGTCATGAAGGAGGTAGAGAACGGGAATGAGCAGAACGAGAGCCCCCCGGATCGCGTCGACGGCAATCATCGTGCGGCGCTTGGGATAGCGGTCGAGGAGAACCCCGTTGGCCCAGAAAAAGAGCATGGGGGGAAGGGTCTGGAGCACCCCCACCACAATCAGGGACACCGGACTCTTGGTGAAGAGATAGACGAACCAGAGAAGGGCGATCTTGTTGAGGTTCTCGCCCAGCTGGCTGACGAGCTGGCCCAGGAGAAGAAGTCCGAAGTTGCGATCGGTGAGAAGATCCCGGGAGGCTTTGAGATGGGCGGGAAAGGACATCGGACGGCTTCCTCAAGGTCAATCCGGCAAAGCTCGCCGGGCATCGGGCGAGAAGAACCGTCCCGGAGCCTCTCTCCGGAGTCATTCCCGCCCCATGAAACCTTGCAAGAATCGCGCCAGATATGGGGTATTGCAGAGAGGGCCGACCGGCGCCCCCACCACAAAAGAATATCGCGGAGAGTGGATCCAGTCAGGACAGCCGGGAACGAAAAAGCGTTACCAATGGTAACAGGAGGAGGCTCACCCCCAGAAGGAGTGTTCCCCCGAGGGTCAGGAAGGAGGAGACCGGATGGTGGTGGAGGTAGAGCGTTCCCCCCCGGATCCCCCCCACCGCAAAGAGGAGAAAGAGCGACATGACGAGGCTCAGAAAGCGACCCAGGCTCTCTCCCGGAACGAGTTGCTGAATACGGGTCAGGACGAGAGGCTGAGCCCAGGAGAGGCCAAGGCCCGCAGCGAGGAGAAAGAAGAGCCCGGCCGCCTCCCGGGGAAGGAGGGGGAGCAGAAGAAAGGAAAGGCCGGCCAGGATCATCCCGGAGAGAATCATGGGAAAGGGCCTTGGGAGCTTGCGGCCAAGAAGGAGTACGCCCCCCAGAAAGGAGCCCAGGAAGTAGGCACCGGAGAGAAGGGCATAGAAGGAAGGCGGGGCGTGAAAGAGCTGGGAGGACAACAGCGGGAAGACCAGGGACATGGGAGCGTTAAAGAGGGCAAAGAGGACGAGCAGAAGTGTGGCAAAGATCAGCAGGGGGGTCCGAACGAGGAGAAGGGCGGTCTGCCGCATCCCCTCGATCTGATAGGAAAGCCCCCTGCCCCCCTCCTTGCTCTCCGGCCGCGGAGAAACGGGAAGCGGGGGCAGGATGAGGGCAAAGAGGAAGGCCGAAAGGACAAAACCCGCCCCGGAGAGAACGAGAAGCCACGGGGCCGGAAAGAGGAGAAGAAGCCCTGCCGTGGCGAGCGGGCCCAGAAGGTAGCCCCCCTGCCCGGCGATCTGGATCCACCCGTTGGCGTGTTCGAGCCGGTCGCGGGGGACGAACTCGGGAACGGAGGCGTTGAAGGCGGGACCGACCCCGGCCGAGAGGACCGCCGTCGCCACCACGATGGCGATGAGAGGAGGGGTCCCGATCGGGGCAAAGAGAGAGAGGAGGGGCACGAGCGTGTAGGTCGCGCCCTTGAAGAGGTTCAGTGCCGCCAGGAGGATCTGGCGGGGAAGGAGATCGATGAGAAGGCCAGCCGGGATCAGGACAAGGAAGGGAACGATCGTCTGGATGAGGCCGATGCGTCCCACGAGGGAGACGTCGCCGTGCCGGATCCGGAAGGCAATCCATGTGAGGGCCGTCTGGGTCATCCCCTCGCTGAACTGGCTGATGGCGTAGGCCGAGAGCAGGCCCACGAAGGGGGCCTGGGCAAGGGTCCGGCTCAGGAGACTCCCGCGAAGCCCCCCCATGACGCCATCGAAGCCGGGAAGAGGCTGCCTCACGGAACCCCGTTCGCCGCGGAAGGGGCCCGGAAAGGAATGGGGCTACCCTTCGCCGAAGAGAGTCCGGAGCTCGTCACAGAACTTGACCGGAGAGAATTCCAGGACTTCGTAGCGAGCCACCTGCGCCTTGTGATAGGGATCCTCCGCCAGGGCCCGTTCCACCTCCGTCCGGTCCTGCCCCCGCATCACGAGGAGCCCTCCCGTCCGCGGAACAAGCGGGCCCGACAAGAGGAGGCGGCCGTCGGCAACCAAACGATCGAGGTGCTCCCTGTGAGGAGCCACCAGCGGCTCGATCTCCGAAAACGGCCGGAGATAGATCACATGAACGACAAAAAAACGCGGGGAGAGAGCCATCTCCGTCACTCCGAGACCTGATAGGTGAGGATCGAACGGATCTTCCGGCCGGAGAGCTTCTCGCGCCCCCCAAGCCCTTCGAGCTCCGTCACGAAGACCGACTCCACGATGTGAGCGCCCAGCGCCTCGAGAAGGCCGATCGCCGCCAGGGCCGTGCCTCCCGTTGCCAGAAGGTCGTCGATGAGGAGAACCTTTTCGCCTTTGGCCAGGGCCCCCTCCTGCACCGCGATCGTGTCCTGCCCGTACTCCAGGTCGTAGGAGAGCTCACGCACCGTCCCGGGAAGCTTTCCCTTCTTGCGGACCGGCACAAATCCCGCCCCCAGGGCACAGGCGACGGGAGCCGCCAGAATGAAGCCGCGGGCCTCGATCCCCACCACATGGGCGATTCCCTGCCCCCGGTAAGGGGCGGCCAGATGCTCGATCAGGCGGGGGAAGGCCTCAGGGGAGCCAAAAAGGGGCATCAGATCGTAAAAAAGAATCCCTTTTTTGGGAAAGTCGGGAACGGTGCGAACATATTTTCCAAAATCCATGCATCTCTCTCCTTGGCCGACGGACGGCCGGATGGGGGTGAGCCCGTGCCCTGTCCTAGGGGCGCCGGGGGGGAACAGACGGGACTGAGGGAAAAGGCGCCGGGGGAGGGGGAGAGGCAAAGGGCCGAGAATCATCGATGTAGGCCCGCATCTTCGCAAGGGCGACCGCCTCGATCTGCCGCACCCTCTCCCGGGTTACCCCCAGACGGTGGCCAATCTCCTCAAGGGTCAGGGGATCCTCTCCCGAGAGGCCAAAGCGCAGATAGAGAACATCCCGCTCCCGGGGACGGAGAACGGCCAGCGCCTCCTCGAGCGCCTGCCCTTCCTCCCGCCGGGAGACCGCTTCAAGCGGCGAGACGGCATTTGGATCCCCGATCACGTCCTTGAGGGTGTTCTCCTCCTGCTCTCCGACCGGGGCATCGAGAGAGATGGTCGACGCGATCAGGGGGGCGAGGGCCTCGAAGTCTGAAACCGAAAGACCCGCCTTCCGGGCCGCCGCCCCGGGATCGGGCTCAAGCCCGGCAGCGACCGTCTGCTCGACCGCGGCAAGATAGCGATTGACCTTCTCCCTCATGTGGACAGGAAGGCGGATCATGTGGGCCAGGTTGATGACCGCGCGCTCGATGGACTGGCGGATCCACCAGGAGGCATAGGTGCTGAACCGGAAGCCCTTCTCGGGATCGTAGCGGTCCACCGCCTTCATAAGGCCAAGATTACCTTCCTCGATCAGGTCGGGAAAGGGGAGCCCTCGTCCGGCATATCTCTTGGCGATCATGACCACAAGGCGGAGGTTGGAGAGGATCATCCGCTCCCGGGCCGAGGCATCACCCGTAGCGAGACGGCGGGAGAGGTCGACCTCCTCGGAGGCGGAGAGGAGCGGATAGTCCCGAAGGGTCCGGAGGTAGAGGGCCAGCGAGCCGACATCTCCCGCCACGCCCTCCGGAGGGGAGTCAGTCTGGGGCTCGAGAGCTTCCGACTCGTCGGAGAACGATTCGCTCACAGGCACTCCCTTTCGATCCTGAACTCCGGCCGCCCCTCCGGGAGAAGATCCCTCTCCTCCGCCTCTTCAATCTCGAGCTTCTCCACGCGGGCTCCGGGAGGCCCCGACAGGAGCGCCTCCCTCCAGAGGGAGAGAGTCTCCTCCCCGATCTCCGCAACGCCGCCGACCGAGCCGTCCCGGCAGTTGGCCACCCATCCTCCCACCCCCCACTCCCGGGCCTTCTCAAAGACAAAGGCCCGATATCCGACCCCCTGAACCCGGCCGGTCACGCGGAAGCGAACGGTTTTTCTGCTCATCGGTGATGCGAAGTTTTTCACTATTTTCACCCTGACATAGGGAGGGATCTTCTTCCCGGATGTGGGCCAAGGGCCAAAAAATCAATGCCAATGAGATATGCGCCAAAGAAATATGTGAGGGAGTCGGAGCGAGCGACCGGTCTCCTCCGGCACGATCGAGCGGGCCAGGTGAGGCCAGCAGAGGCCAGGAGAG
The DNA here is from genome assembly GCA_027366615.1 of Nitrospirota bacterium. Lineage (GTDB taxonomy): Bacteria > Nitrospirota > Leptospirillia > Leptospirillales > Leptospirillaceae > UBA4572. The sequence goes on from DAHXNG010000040.1 coordinate 9,761, forward strand.
AAAAGGTCTTTGGGAGAAGGGACGACGATTGCCAAGACGACACAAGAAAAATGGTCGGGGCGAAAGGATTTGAACCTTCGACCCCACCGTCCCGAACGGTGTGCGCTACCAGGCTGCGCCACGCCCCGACATTGCCCCTGAGTCAATCATGCAAAGAAAGAGTGTCGATCCCGCGGGTGGTAACGGAGATCGAACCGCTCCACTATACATCAGAACGCCCTCGGGTGACAATCCCGGAAACGTATCGCGGAGACTGCCCTCCCGGAAAATCCCGCAAACAGGGGAGGGCCCCTCGATCCGGCTCGAACTCCCTTCCCGGACAGTTTGACCTGAGAGCCCTTTTGGGGTAGGGTCAAAAAGAAAATCCAGAAGAGATCCCCCTCCCCGGGAAAGCAAGAAAGGAGTCTTCGTGACAGCTTTGAAAAAGCCTGCAAGACAGGCCGGACATCCCCGTTTTCTCATCACCTCCCCCCTCACCTTTTCGGACCAGGTCGCCTTCGACCAGTTCGTTCTCGCCATCGAGCGCAACCTTCTTCTCCACATTACGACCGGCCTCAACATGATCGTCGTGGGGCTTGCGATGTTCCGCTTTTTCAGCCGGAACCCGAACGACCTCTATGCCGTGATCGGCATCGCCGCCTTCTGCGTCTCGGCCCTCGTGATTTCCAAGGGGGTTCTGGACTTCGTCAGGGTCAGGAAGGATCTTTTCCTTATGGAAAAGATCCTCTCCGACCATCGCCGGGAGATTGCGGCCTCCCGGGTAATCTGACGCCTTGTCCGGCCGGACCGAGGGATGAGACCTTTTGAGAGCAATCTGCAAAACTGAAAAAGGGAGGGGGCCGAAGGGGAGCGTCTCCGGACCGGAGAGGCCCGGCGAAGAGCCAAAAAAAGGGGAGACCGCCAAGGCAATCTCCCCTCCAGAAGCGCAAAATGAATCAAACCGTCAGGAGATCTCCCTGTTCGTTCGATCGATCTTGGGCTTGTGTCAGACCGAAGTCGTCTCCGTTGACATGACGTCTTGACC
>DAHXNG010000056.1 GCA_027366615.1 Nitrospirota bacterium
AACCACGGAGGCTCGCATGACATCTCCCACAGCACCTGCCACATATGAGACAGACCTTTTGATCATCGGAGGGGGAACCGCCGGGTGCTATGCCGCGATCATTGCCCGCCGGGAAAACCCCGACCTTGCCGTTCTTGTCGTCGACAAGGCCCACATCGACCGGTCGGGATGTCTTGCGGGGGGCATGAATGCGATCAACGCCTACATCAACCCCGGGGAGACGGTCGACAGCTTCGTCGAGTACGTCCGGGAGGACGCCATGGGGATCCTCCGGGAAGACCTCGTCCGCACCCAGGCGGCCCTTTTTAGGGAGGTGGTGGAGACGGTCGAGGCCATGGGGCTTCCCATAGTCAAGGATCCCGATGGGCGTTACTCCCCCCGGGGACGCTGGAACATCAAGATCCACGGGGAGTCCCTGAAACCGATCCTGGCCCGGGAGGTCAGGAAGAGCGGGGCCTCTGTCCTCGACCGGGTCGTGATCACAGACCTGATCGTCAAGGAGGGGGCAGTGTATGGGGGTGTCGGATTTTCGCTGAAAGAGGAGCGTCCCGTCCGTATCCTGGCAAAAAAGACGCTGGTGGCCACGGGAGGCGCCTCGGGTCTCTATCGGCCGAACAATGAAGGTCAGGCCCGCCACAAGATGTGGTACTCGCCCTTCAACACCGGGGCCGGCTACGCCATCGGGATCCGGGCCGGGGCCGAGATGACGAGCTTCGAGCACCGGTTCATCGCGCTCCGGACCAAGGATACGATTGCCCCCACGGGGACATTGGCGCTGGGCTTCGGTGCCCCCCAGGTCAACGCGAAGGGAGAGGAGTTCATGAAGCTGCGCTGGGCGGACAAGGGCGGGGAGGGTGCTCCGACCCCCCTTCGGCTTGAAGGGCCCCTCCAGGAGATTGCCGCCGGAAACGGCCCCTGCTTCATGGATACCCGCCACTTGGGTCCGGCCGACATCAAGCGGCTCACCGAGGCCTACCTTGACATGTACCCCAACACCGTCCTTTACTGGGCGGCCAACAAGATCGACCTGACCCGGACCCCGGTCGAGATCTGCGGAACCGAGCCCTACCTCGTGGGGGGGCACTGCCAGGCGGGGTACTGGGTGGATGTCGACCGCCGGACGACCCTTCCGAACCTCTTCGCCGCGGGGGACGTGGCCGGAGGTGCCCCCTACAAATTCGTAAGCGGATGTTTTGCGGAGGGAGCCATTGCCGCCCGCGCCGCCGCCCGGGAGATCAAAGCCGAAAAGACGTCTCAGATCTCCCTGTCTGAGGATCAGGAATCCCGGCACCACCGGAGGACCTTCTCCTTCCGAGACAAAGAGAGGAGCCATCCTTCCGGGGGGATCCGCCCCGAGGAGGCCGAGAGCCGCCTCCAGAAGATCATGGACGAATATGCCGGAGGTCTCGGGACATCCTACCGCATGAACGAGGCCGGCCTTGTGATGGCGAGGGAGCGGCTCGCCTTTTTGCGCGACGACCTGCACCGGATCAAGGCCCGTGACGCCCACGAGCTCATGGGCGCACACGAGGTAGCCGATCGCCTCGACGTGGCAGAGGTCCTTGTGGCCCACCTTCTGGCCCGCAGGGAGACCCGGTGGCCGGGCTTCCAGAGCCGTCAGGACTATCCGGAAACCGACCGGCGATACGACCACTTCATCAACTCGGTGAGAGAGGGCGACGGAACGGTCCGCATCGTTCACAGAGGGCTCGACGGGGTGCTCCTTCCCTGGGAGGAGAAAAAGAGCGTCAGTGTGGGAGCCATTCGGGAAGACAGCCGCACATTCGCCGGCAAAAGGGCCTGAGGCCGGAAGGCTAAAGGTCGGAAAAAGACTCGAGGAGGAAGAGAGATGGGAATTTCGATATCGGAGACGCTGTGCCACGGATGCAAGAAGCTCCCCGAGGCCCGGTGCGTGATCGCCTGTCCGGGGAAC
>DAHXNG010000057.1 GCA_027366615.1 Nitrospirota bacterium
GGCCCCCCCTTTCAAATCCGAACATCCCTGTCGCTCATCTTCAGCCCTCATCTCCCCCGGGCGACTATCCCTTCGTCCGGGTCGCGGGAGAGGGGGTGCACGAGATTCCGGTGGGCCCTGTCCATGCCGGCATTATCGAACCCGGCCATTTTCGCTTTTCGGTGGTGGGAGAGAAGGTTCTCCGGCTCGAGACCCGAATGGGCTATACCCACAAGGGGATCGCCTCCCTCTTCCGGGGCCGGACCATTTCGGAGGGGGCGAGACTCGCTTCCCGCATCTCGGGGGATTCGGCGGTAGCCTACAGTCTGGTTTTTTCCCAGGCGGTCGAGCAGGCGACAGGAATCGCTCCTTCGGAGGGGAGCCGATTCGTCCGGGCGATTCTTCTTGAGCGGGAGCGCATTGCCAACCACCTCGGGGACCTTGGCTCCCTGGGAAATGACGCAGGTCTCGGGGCCGCCCTTTCCCTATTCGGCCGCCTTCGCGAATCACTCCATCGCACCAGTCTCACTTTTTTCGGCCATCGCCTTCTTTTTGACTCGCTGGTTCCGGGCGGCGCCTCCTCCGGTCTTTCAGTGTCGGCGGTCGAGCACCTCCTCGGGGAGTGCGACTTCCTCACGCGGGAGCTCTCTCAGCTCGAGCGGATCTACGCCGACCATGGAGGGCTTCAGGACCGCTTCCAGAACACAGGAATCCTCTCGCCCGAGGTGGCGCATCTTTATGGAGTCGGCGGGGTAGCAGGACGGGCCAGCGGTCAGGCCTTTGACGCCAGAGTCGACCACCGGGGAGATCCCACGCACCGCTTTGCCCCTGCCCTTTCGCTCGACCACACGGGCGATGTGGCCGCCCGGGTCCGGATCCGCTTCCTTGAGATTTTCGAGTCCCTTCTCTTTACCCGCTCCCTTCTCCTTCACCTTCCCGAGCCCCCCCTCACCATGGCTCTCCCGGATATTCCCGAGCCCCGGGAGGGGTGCGCTCTCGTCGAAGGATTCCGGGGAGAGGTCATCGGATGGGTCCGTCTCCTTCCGGGAGGAGTGATTGAGTCGGCCCATATTCAGGACCCGTCCCCCCTCCTCTGGCATGCGCTGGAAGCCGCGACCCCCGGAAATCTCGCAGCGGACTTTCCCCTTATCAACAAGTCATTCAACCCGAGCTACAGCGGAACCGACCTCTAGGAGCCCCTATGTGGAAACTTCTCTGGAAGATACTGAAAACGGGCAATCTTACCGAAGCACAGAAAACAGACCCCGGATGCGCCACTCCTTCCGAGTATCGCCACAGCGCCGCGATTCGCCATCTCGATGCCGGCTCCTGCAACGGCTGTGAGCTCGAGCTCTGGGCTCTCGAAAACCCCGTCACCTCGCTTGGAAGCCGGGGACTCTCCTTCGTGGCTTCTCCCCGACACGCCGACATTCTTCTCGTCACGGGCCCGGTCACCTGCCACATGCGGGAGGCGCTTGAAATCACTTCGGAGGCCATCCCCTCCCCAAAACGGACCGTTGCCGTCGGCGACTGCGCAAAAGACGGCGGGATCTTTCGCGGAAGCTATGCCGTCATGGACGGCCTTCCCTCCATCATGGAGGTCGATGTCTTCGTTCCCGGATGCCCGCCTCGTCCGGAAGAAATTGCCGCGGGACTCCTCCGGGCCTTCGCCGAAAAGACACCCGCCACATGAAGAACCTGATCTTTATAAAGAACTTGGTCTTTTTTTCTCTTTAACCCGCTTCTCATTCTCCCTACCTTTCAGAACTGCTTGATTTGGTGCCGATCCCCCCTTACCATAGAGGAAGGGGAGAGAACACCGGGGGATTTTCTCTTTTCCCTTCACAAACCCGGCTTCGCCCCCCCCGGAACAGCCACCCCCCACAAAGCGAGACAACGATGGCGCAAACTTCAGAGATCACCCCCGATATTCACACCCTCGCACATCTTCTCCTGACCTCAGAGAAGCCCTTTTTAATGGTTGGCTCCTCCACCCGTTGGGGATGGAACGACACCGACATGGCACGCCAAACCCTTATTTCACGGCTTGAGGAGAGTCTTCCCGGGTTGCACCAAACCCACGTTCCCGACGGGACATCCCTCGAAACCCTTACCTTTTCCCCAGGTCTCTCCATCCTGACCGGGATTCCCAGACCCCGCATGGAGGCACTTCTCGACCATCTCGACAAAGTCCTGGACTCCTGCGGACAGATTGTTGTCTGCGATGATTTCGGTCTCACTCCCCGGAAAGGGCACATCCACATCGATGTCCGGACCACGGACTCCCTGCACGCACTTCTTGAAACGATCGATTACATCTACGAAAAAAGAACTCTCGTCCCCTGGGGATCGACCCCCGAAGGACGCGCCTATGCGGAGAGTCTGAAAAAGTTTCCAGAAAATCGGCCCGACTGGAAATGGGATGAGACGAGATCCATCAACATTCCAGAGGAATTTCGCCACGATCTCGCCGCCGGACTTGACGAACATGCCGAGTAGTCACCTCCCACACCTCCGGATTTTGGGATCAGAGCATTCGGATTACTTTAAATAAACATTCATTAAAGGAATCTTGCTTCTTCTTTCCCGGAATTTTTCAGGCGATCTGATCACCGGATCCTCCGGCATCCCTGTCGGGTCGGAATGTCTCAAAAGAGTTTGACTTGATTAAAGAACTGGTGATAGTGTATTCGGACGCTGGATCATAATGTGATTGCAGACTGCATTCCTTGTGCGCAAATATTTTTCGTGGACTGCCGGGAACATCGGCGTCCTAAGCGTGCAAACGGCCGGTCGAAACGGCAATTATGATGCCGACCGAAACCGGGGACAGTCAGGTTCCCTTTGTCCGATTGGCCCGGGCGGGCGTGAAAGAAAAGATTTCGGGAAAGTGTTTCGCAAGTTTCTTCAATTTTTCATTACCGACCATCTTCCATATCAAGGAGTCATTAATGTCTGATTCGGCAGGAGTCAAGGACGTCCAGGCAGGAAAAGCCGCCGAGACAAAGAGTGCGGGCGACATCGAGCTGTCTGCGGGAGATCGCCAGAAGATCGTCACTCCCGAATACATGTTCTTCGAGGCCCCTCGCGAAAGAGCCTTCATCACAGGCTCTGAAGCAGCAAAGGAAGCCATCCGCCGCTCCAACGTGGACGTCGCCATCTCCTATCCGATCACTCCCCAGAGCGAGACCATGCAGCAGGTGGGTTCCCTCTGGGCCGAAGGATATGTCAAGGAATACTTCCGCGGGGAAGAGGAAATCGGTGTGATGTCCGCCATTGCCGGCTCTTCGCGAGCGGGTGCCCGCTCCATGACCGCCACCGGAGGCCCCGGGCTCATGCGCGGGATGGAGGTCATTGCCTCCTGGCCCGGAGGACGCATTCCTGCGGTTCTCCTCATCATGTGCCGCGTGGTGAACGCTCCGCTCGCTATCCAGCCCGACAACGTCGAGCTCTCATACCTCCTCAACTCCGGCATCATTCTTTTTCACGGTGAAAACCAGCAGGACTTTTTCGATTACACATTGAAGGCCTTCATCATTTCCGAGCGCCCCGAGATCACACTCCCCGTGGCCGTCGCCGTGGACGGATTCTTTGTCACGCACGCCCGCGGATATGTCAGCATGCCCTCAAAGGACATCAAGCTTCCCCCCAGGGATCCCTACGCCGAGGCCGTGCCGACGATGGACAACGAGAATCCTCCGGCCCGCCTCTCCCGTGACGCGCCGATCCAGAAGAGCAACTTCATCAGCTACCAGGTCCACGCCTCCTGGCAGCAGGAGGTCTGGGCAGCCAACGAACGCGCCCGCCGCTATATCGACAAGTACATGGGCGGTCTCATCGAGGTCGTCAACCCCGATGCCGAGATTATGCTGATCGCCTCCGGAAGCGCCGTCTCCCAGTCGCGCGAGGCCGTCCGGCAGGCGGAGGAAGAGCACAACACGAAGGTTGGACTCATCAAGGTTCGCTCCCTTCGTCCCTTCCCGACTCCCGAGCTTCGCGCCGCCTGCAAGCACGCGAAGAGGATCCTTGTTCCCGAGTTCAACTGCATGGGATGGTTGCATCGGGAGATCGTTACCGCCCTCTACGGGTACTCGAAGGCGGAGATCGTTCCCGGGCCCAGGGTTTACGGAGGCATGTCCATGCCGACCGAGATGATCCTCCAGACGATCTTCCCGGAAAAGAAGTTCGTGTTCTAGGGAACGCGACACTGGCCCACAGCGGCCGCATGATGCACTTTGACAAAAAAACGCCTGTACGGACATTTCTGGAGCTGAAAAATGAGCTTGAAAAATATGACGATTACTCCCGGCTGGGAGAAGTACATGACCAAGGAATACATCGACCTCGTCGAGCGTGGACCTTACGGAAAGCAGAAGAAGGTCTCGGAGATGGGCTCCTTCAAGGAGATTCTCGAAGAGCATCCCATGTGTGCCGGCTGTGCCATGACCCTCTTTATTCGCCTGACCATGGTCGGTCTCCCCAACCCCGAACACACCATTCTTATCGGTACGGCCGGGTGCGGACGTCTTGCCCTGACCCAGACATCGATTCCCTTCATTTACGGAAACTACGGGGACACCAACGCCGTTGCCTCCGGCCTCAAGCGTGGCCTTGAAGTCCGCTTCAAGGACCAGGCAAAGGATGTCGTTGTCATGGCCGGAGATGGCGGACTTGCCGATATCGGCTTTAGTGCGGTCATGCATTCCTGGTTCCGCAAGGAGCGCTTCACCACCATCATGCTCGACAACGAGGTCTACGGAAACACCGGGGGACAGGAGAGCGGCATGACCGAACGCGGCGCCCTGCTCAAGATGGCCCCCAAGGGAAAACTTTTTGACAAGATGGACATGATTGGCCTGGCCAAGACCTCGGGCGTGGCCTACATCGCTCGCCTGACCCCCACCAACCCCACCCGGGTGGCCTCCGTTGTCCGGAAGGCCGTCATGATCGCCCGTGAAGTCGGTCCGACCTTCATCCAGGCCTATACATCCTGCAACATCGAATACGCCATTCCGACGCCCAAGGTTCTCGACGATGCGCGTGACATCGAATCCAAGCGCTACGGATTCATGGAGATCATCTCCGACGAAGCCAAGGCCTACCTCGACTCCATCGACACGGCAAAAAAGGCCAAGAAGGAGTAACAACGATCCGCAGGGAGCATCCATAAGGGCTCCCTGCCACCTCTGAAGGAGATCTTCCCATGCAACTCAAGCGTTACAACATCCGTATGGCTGGCATCGGGGGACAGGGCGTCGTGACCGCATCCCATATCCTGAGTAACGGCATGGTTATCAACGGGGGCGAGAGTACCCTTGTGCCCTTTTTCGGCTCGGAAAAGCGTATGGCCCCCGTTGAGTCCTATGTTCGTATCGCCATCGACAAGATCTACGAGATCGGCGAGATCATCTACCCCAACGTCATCATGATTTTCCACCCCCAGGTGATCACCCACGGGAAGTCTTACACGATGCCGTTCTACTCCGGCCTCAAGCAGAAGGGCGTTGTTTTGATCAACTCCGACACGCCGATTTCCCTGCAGCCCGATGAGGTCCGGGAGCTTAAGGAACGTGAAGCCCGTATCCATTACCTTCCGGCAACGACGATGGCCCGTGAGGTCGGAGGAACCGATTTGGCCACAAATATGGCCATGGTGGGCGCAATCGCCTCCATCCTCGGGATCCCCACCATGGAATCCCTCGAACAGTCCGTTCGCGAGCGCTTTCTCGGAAAGGGTTTCGTGGTCTCGGGGGGAACGGCCGCCCTCGACAATGTCATCGAGAAGAAGTTCGCCAAGAAGGAGCAGCTTCTCAAGAGCAACATGGCCGTCATCGCCGCCGCATACCAATATGCCCAGGAGCACGGTTGGGCCGCACAGTCCCAGAAGGCCCCTGTCTGATCTAACGTAAAGGAGAGATCCCTTGTATCTTGTCGCCCATATCGACCAAGCCATCTGTAGCGAAACCGCTTGTCGGCTCTGTACTCAGTATTGCCCTGAGGCAAACACCATCCTCTACGACAATGCTGCAAAGACGGCCTTTGTCGCAGTTGATCGCTGCAAGGGTTGCGAGATCTGCGTCGGAATCTGTGACGACCTCGCCAAGCATCATGCCATCAAGATGATCATGATTACAGATCTTCAGGACACTTTCGAGCTTTCAAAGGAGGGCTTTCGCCCCGAATCGTGGACGGGAAAGCATCCCTGAGCTCTGATTTATCATCGGCAACATTGGAAAAGGAGGGCTCTCGGGCCTTCCTTTTCTTTTTTCGGAACTCCACTGTCACCTCTCCGGAGCCCCCCCCATGACAGGATCCGCGGGATTCTTCTTACGGCTCTTTTTACTTGTCCTCTCTCTTTCGTGGATCCTTTCTTCTTCCCCTTCCCGGGCCGGTTCGCTTTCCCTCGAGGGAAACGGGGGATGGGTCGACGAGAAGGGATTTGTCTCACCCCCTCCCCTTGCCGGAAAGGTCGTCCTCTTCGACTTCTGGGACTACACCTGTATCAACTGTCTCCGGACTCTTCCCCACCTGGAGAGCCTGTACCGAAAGTATCACGACAAAGGTCTCGAGATCGTCGGAATCCATTCCCCTGAGTTCGACTTTGCCGCAAAACCCGAACGCGTCGAGCGAGCTATCGCCCTGTACCATATAAACTTTCCCGTTGTTCTGGACTTGGACCGCACCCTTTGGAACCGCTTTCGAAACCACTACTGGCCCTCGGACTATCTATACGCCCCCGACGCGACACTTCTCTACCACTCTATCGGGGAAGGAGGTTACGAAGATCTCGAGAGCCACATTGTCTCCGCTCTTCACCTCTCCTCTCCTGCCGCCGAATCGACCTCTTCTGCCGACTTTCCTGAGGGTCTGACCCCGGAGCTTTATGCCGGAACCGATCGAGGTCACCTGGGGAACACCGGCGGATTTCGTCAAAATATATCCTTTTACAGAGGCCGCACAACATCAAAAAATGTCATAATACTTAAAGGATTATGGTCTACATACAAGGATCATGTTTTATCGGGAAAAATGAGCCATCGCCTCCCCTCCCGCCTGACAGTCTTTTACCAGGGAACCGGGGTCAACGCCGTCATGAGACAGCCTGCCGGCCACTCCCGGGGAACGGTCCTCGTGATCGTCGACGGACACCCCCTACCCCGCCCTCTGGCCGGAGTGGATACTAGGGTCGAAAATGACGGGTCAACACGGGTCGTGGTCTCCGGGTCCCGAATGTACTCCCTGAGTACACGGCAGCCGTTTGGCCCCCACCGGGTCGATCTGGTCTTTCTCTCCCCCGGGACCTCCCTCTACACACTCACCTTCAACCCCTGAGGTCGCCATCTCTCTCCCCCACTCTCCCCCGACCTACACCTCCATCTCTTTATCCTGCGAGGCGGCAGACTCCCCCCGGATTCTTGAATGGCTTTCAGAGAGGCTCTCCTCGACCGTCCTTCTGGAGGAGGGCGATCCCTGCCGCCTCGTTTTCGTCCCCCCGGAGACCACCTCTACCGAATGGCTCCTGATGGAGAGTGCCCTTCTCTCCCTCGGAGCGATCGAGATCCACACCGAGACCTATCTGCAGGAAGACTGGCAGGAGCTCTGGAAGGAGCAGGGGTTTAAGAGATTTACCGTGGGGAGGCTTTCTGTCATCCCGGCATGGGACAAAGAACCCGCGCCCCTGGGCGGCACTGAAATCAGAATTGACCCGCAGATGGCCTTCGGAACCGGACTTCACGAGACGACCTTTCGCTGCCTTGAGCTTATCGTCCGCCTTCTGGAAGGCTCTTCCCGACCTGCCCCTGCCATCCTCGACTTTGGCGCCGGAACGGGGATCCTGGGGGTCGCAGCCCTCAAGATCTCGGAGAAGGCCACTCTCGTTTCGGTCGACAACGACCCCTATGCAGTCGAGGCTACCCGGGAAAATCTCCTCGCCAACGGGATGGAGACCCGCTCATGGGTCTTCCCATCGCTTGCGGACTGGGAAGCGGCTTGCACGCCAACTTCCTTCGACATTATCGTGGCCAATGTGACCGGAGGGGTCATCGCATCCCAGGCAGGCTCGCTCTTCGACCGCCTCGTGCCGGGGGGAGCGATGATTTGTTCGGGGATATCGCGGGAGGAGACGGAGAGGACAGAAGAGGCGCTGAAAAAGCTCGCGGCCACACTTCAATACCTTCCCGGCGAGCGCTACGATACGTTTCTTCTGGAAAAAAAAGGGGAGAGAATCTCTTGAAGGAGATCCGGAGCCGTCTTGGACTAAAAAACCCGCTGTGCCTGGCCCTCGACCTGGCCGACAGGGATCGGGGGCTGGCCATGTTGGCCTTACTCGGTCCCCATGTCGGGATGGTCAAATGTGGCTCCGTCCCCTTTCTCTCGTGGGGGAGGGAATTTCTCGTCGCCGCCGAAAAGCTGGGGATCCCCGTCTTTCTCGATCTCAAGTGGCATGATATTCCCAACACGGTCTTCGAGGTCCTCTCGAGCCTTCCCTCGCCAGCAATCCGGATGGTTACCCTTCATGCACAGGGTGGCCCCGGCATGATCACCTCCGCCCGCCGGGCCCTCAATGCCATGGGGGAGAAGGCCCCGGCCCTGATTGCCGTGACCCTTCTAACACATCTCACCCTCGACGAGGTGCAGACACTCGGCTACAAAAGCCGGGAGGAGGGTGTCTCCCGCCTGGGGCAGATGGCGCTCTCCTCCGGGGCGGACGGTCTCGTCATGGCACCGGGGGAGCTCCGGCATGCCAGGGAGCTTTGGGGCCCGGCCCCCTTTCTCGTCACTCCCGGGATTCGCCCCTCAGGTCCCATGGGGTCTAAGGACGACCAGGCCAATGCCAAGACTTCCCGGGAGGCGCGGGAGGAAGGATCCGACCTTCTCGTGGTGGGACGTCCCCTTCTGGAGGCCCGGGATCCTCTCGGAGCCACAATCGGGCTTCTGGCGGAGATCGGTTGCTCCGTCTGTTCTCAGGACTGAGCCTCACCGGGATCAGGCCTCCTCGACCTCCTCATCTTCCTTGACCCAATACCGGCGAAACTCGCCGAGGTGGGTCAGAGTCGACATGTCTTTCATCCGGTCGACGAAGAGGTGTCCCCGCAGATGGTCGATCTCGTGCTGGAGCACCACCGCCGGAAACTCCTCCCAGTCCAGGACGATCGCCTCGCCATTGCGGCCGAGGGCCTCGAGCTTGACGGCGCGGGAGCGGGGCACCCGCCCCCGGAGGTTGTCGAGGGAGAGACACCCTTCCCACCCGGTTCGCAACTCCTTGGACATATACTTGAAGACGGGGTTGATCAGCACCAGGAGGGGCATTTCCGGCCCCTCCTCCCCGGAACGCGGATCGTCGAGGCTTTCTATGACCACGACCTGCTTTGACACGTGGACCTGGGGTGCGGCCAGACCCAGCCCGTCCTCATCTCGCATCGTCTCGATCATGTCGTCGAGGAATTGCTGAAACTCCGGGGTTTTTATCTCCTCTTTCGTAACCGGCTCGGAGATCTTTCTGAGAACCGGATTTCCCATCTTTGCAATCTTGAGAAGCGCCATTAAAAGTCGACCCCTTTCCTGGCTAGTATTCCCTTGTCAAAGGGATGCTTGATCATCTTCATCTCCGTGACGAGATCGGCACGGTCCACAATGGCCTCCGGGGCGTTCCTTCCCGTCAGGACGGCATGCTGGTATTCAGGACGTTCGTCGAGCCAGGCCAGCACCTGGGGCACGTCGATATAATTGTAGCGAAGAGCAATATTGATTTCATCGAGCACGACCAGATCGTATCCGCCAGAAAGGGATTCTTTCCGGGCATAGTCGAAGGCCTGCTGGGCAACGGCCCTGTCTCTGGCCGCATCCTTCGTTTCCCAGGTAAACCCCTCCCCCAGGGGAACGATCGTGACAAGACCCTCAAAAGACTGTGAGGCGGCCTCCCGCTCCCCGGAATGCATCCGGCCTTTCATGAACTGGACCATGAGGCTCTTTTTTCCGTAGCCCGATGCCCGGTAAAGAAGTCCCAGGGCCGCCGTTGTCTTGCCCTTCCCGTCGCCGGTATAGACGATAACGAGCCCTTTTTCCTTTTCTTCTCCACTCATGCCGGGCGACCACCTCCCCCTTTGGCGATCCGTTCTCCGGTTTCAAGATCGTACTTGTTCCGGTATCCCCTCGGGGTCACCATGCGTCCGGCAAGAAGGCGCGTCTGCGAGTTCCCCACGAGAATGGTTGTGAGCATCCCGATCGGGTGCTCAAGCATCTGATCGAGGGTCGTGATCACCACCGTCTCTCCGTCGCGCATGGCACTTTTTACGATCCCGACCGGGGTCTCCTTCGGGCGGTTGGCCAGGAGAATCTCCCGGGCCTCCTCCACCTGTCGGACCCGTTTTGAGGATCGGGGGTTGTAGAGAGCCACCACGAAGTCCGCCGAGGCGGCTGCCACGAGCCGTTTTCGGATGACCTCCCAGGGGGTCAGAAGATCGGAGAGGCTGATAGAGGCGAAATCGTGCATAAGAGGGGCTCCGAGAAGCGAGGCGCAGGCCGACAGGGCCGTGATCCCCGGGAGGACTCGCACCTCGATCTCGCTTCCTGTCCAGCCTTTTTCCCCGAGCACCTCGAAGGCGAGTCCGGCCATCCCGTAGATACCGACGTCGCCACTGCTGACCAGCGCAACATCGTGTCCCTGATAGGCCAGTTCTACCGCCTGTGTCGCCCGGTCGATCTCTTCGGTCATCCCGGTTTCCACGACCGTCTTCCCGTTGACGAGATGGCGCACGAGATCGATATAGGTTCGATAGCCGATGACGACATCCGCGCGTTCGATCGCCTTCTTCGCAATCGGGGTCAGATGCTCCTCCGCTCCCGGTCCGAAACCCACCAGATTGAGCGTCCCGCCCTTCTCCTTTGAAGCTTTTGTCAGATAGGATTTTGTCATTTTTCTGCCTGCTCGCTCCTTTTCGTGTTATTCCCGGAGGTCGCTTCCGCATCTTCCGGAAGCCATCTCGATATGGCTATGGTCGCCTCTTTCGACTTGACCTTTTCTACTATAAGTCTCGCTCCTCCCGGCCAGGGAGGCGGGGACATGGCAAGGGCCAGGAGTGAAGCCGGCTCAGCCACTGCCGGTGTCCCGACATACTGCATGACCACCCCGGAGGGATTGGGGACGCTGACCTCCCCCAGCTGTTCCCGGGAAAAGAAAAAGAGGGGAACCCCCAGACGGGAGGCGAGACCGACGATCCCCTCTTCGTCCCGCTTGAGGTCGATCGATCCGAAGGCCCGGATCGCACCGTCATGCCAGTCCTTCTCGTCTAGGACCTCGCTTAGCAGTTTCTCGATCTCGAATACGCTTGTTCCCCTGTTGCAGCCGATTCCCACTCCTAAGACCCGCGGAACGATCTGGACGGTCTGAACAGCCTCCCCGAGAGAAGGAAGGTTTTTGCTGACGCTGATATAGACTCCGGCCCGAAGTGCGGGAAGGGGTTCCGGGAGAGTCCTTGCCGTCAGGATGTTCGGTTTTCGCGGTCCCTCAAGGGAGGGAACAGGGATCCCATCAAGGTTCAGGAAAAGGACGGGATCTCCGTCGACAATCGCCGAGCTGACGCGTTTGAGATTGTCGAGGGGTGTCAGAAATCCCCCGATTTCCCGGGCAATAATGTCGGGAGCCACTGTTTTCGTGACATCGGTTCCGGTGGTGACCACGGGGGTGGCGCCGATCGTCCGGGCAAGCTCCTCTGTGAGGCTGTTAGCTCCTCCGCTATGGCCCGAAAGGACGCTGATGAGGAATCGTCCCTGAACGTCACCCACGATGACGGCGGGATCCCGGGTCTTGTCCTCCGCAAGGCGCGCGATCGAACGAACCACGATTCCAAGGGCCATGATGAGAACAATCCCGTCGTAGGAGGCAAACAGCTCCGGAAGGAGATTCTTGATGACGCCATCGAATGGTTTTGCGGTCGCCTTAAGATCCTCCGGAATATTGGCCAGATATCTTTCTGATACGAACAGGTCCGCCCCGTGCTCTTTTGCGATCCGCGCGGCGACGAGAAGCCCCGGTCGGGTGATCGTTGCCACGGCCAGCCGCTTCGTCCCCATTCCGGAGCTCCCAATCTCCGTTTTCTCCTCAGTCATGGGCTCCCCTCCCCGGGAAAGAGGGAGAGGATCATGACAGGATTCTGGGCCTCGATCCGCATGAGGCCGACGATCGGAACCCCTCGCCCAACCTGCAGGTGGACAAGATCCGGAGTTATTTTCTGTTTTTTTGCCCACTCGAGAGCTTCGGCCAGATTCTCGATCGTCGCAAAGTTGGCGACGATTCCCGGACGATTTCCCTTTTCCTGGCAGTAGTCGAGCAGGTTCGTCATCCGTCCCCCCGAGCCTCCGATAAAGACCCTGTCGGGGGCGGGCGATCCGACGAGCGCCTCCGGCGCCTTTCCGAATATTGGCGTTATCCTCTCCGAGAGCCCGAATGTCTCGATGTTTTTGAGGAGGCATTCATAATCGGCTGGATCCTTCTCAACTGCCACGACCTTCAGGTCGGGTACCAGGCGCGCCGCCTCGATTCCGACAGATCCGGATCCCGCCCCTATATCCCAGAGAATCTGCCCGGATCTCAGGTCGAGCTTCATGAGGGAGAGTACGCGAATTTCTGTTTTTGTGATCAGCCCCTTGCGCGGGACAGTAAAGGCAAAGGCCTCTTCCGGCAATCCAAAAAATTTTTCCCTACTTTTCATTCCCCGACCCTTCTTCTATCGTCATCACCACCATGTTGAGAGCTTTGACGTCATCGGGCAATATCCCAATCGTTTCCACCTTCTCAAAATGCCGGACCCGTTCCCCCGCCATTCCTATTTCTTCAAGAAGTGCCATCTTTCTGATCCCAAATCCCTTTTCCAGAACGAGAGTACAGACCTCCCGCACTCCCGCGCTCCCCCCCGTATAAAAAGCCCATCGCCCCGGGTGAAGCTTCGGGCTCTCCTTCTTACTGTGGAGGCTTCCGACACTGACCTTTTCCCAAGGTTCTCCCAACAAGGCAAAGGACCTCTGGACCAGGGTCGTGGCCGGGTGAACCGAAAAGCTTCCCGCTGGAAGGGCAGCGGCTATCGGTGCGCCGATTCCATAGTAGAGGGGGTCCCCTGTCGCCAGGACTATGGCGTTTTTATCAGGCTTGCTCTCTTCGGCAAATCGGAGAAGTCTTGCCACCACCTCCGGAATATTGGATGTAACTCCCAGAAACTCCACCTCTTTCCCCAGGACCTCCCGGAGAGGCTCCAGGTGTCTTTTTCCTCCGATCACGAAGGCTGTCTTCGGAAGGTAGTCTGAAAGAGGCGCGCGGCTCGGGTCGACCCCTTCTGGCTCAACGCCGATGATGTGTATGGAGGGTTTTTCGGTCATATTTTCTTCGACTCTCTCGTGGCTTTCCCCACCAGCTCTCCTGTGAAATTTGTCAGCAGGATCTCGATATTTTTCGGACGGGGAGAGAGTCTCTCAAGGTGATGGAGAATCCTTTGGCATACCAGTGAAAAAAACGCCAAGTTTCCCGATTTTTCGACAATTTCTCCGACATGTCGTGCGGTATTTGCCTGCGTGATCTCACGACATGTCGATTCATCCGATCCTGTCTCCCGGGCCAATTCTGCAAGAAATTCCAGGTCCACCTGGGATCCCGCCGCATGGGTCTGCGTTATCCCCTTCGCAAGTTTTGAAAACTTCCCCAGAAATCCTGCCATGACAATTCTTTCTATCTTCTTTTTACCCGCCTCTTTCACTGAGAATCCGGTAAAATCCCCGATTTGAACGAAGGCCTCCGGGGGAAGGCCGGGGTAGAGCTTCATAACAAAGGCCTCGCTCTGTCCCCCCGTTGTCAGGACAACTGTTTCGACATTTCTTGCCTTGGCGACGTCGATCGACTGAGAGATACTGGCCCTGTATGCGGCGGTACTGAAGGGAACGACAATTCCTTTCGTTCCCAGGATCGAAAGCCCTCCGACTATCCCCAATCTTTCATTCAGGGTCTGCCGAGCCCGCTCCACTCCGTCCGGGATCGAAATCCGGATCGAGATTCCCAGGCTTTTCTTATCGAATCGTGCTTCAAGCTCTTCTTTGGTCAGAAGGAACTCTTTCTCCATGGATCGCCTCGGGACCGGATTGATTGCCGGTTCCCCCACCGAAAGAGAGAGCCCTGGCTTTGTAATTGTTCCGATTCCTGTACCTGCCAGAAATTCGACTCCTCCCTCTTCACTGAGGGAAACTTCGACTTCGATCTCCGCCCCATGGGTGCAGTCCGGGTCATCCCCTCCGTCCTTGATGATCGAACAGGCGGCCCTTGGCTCTCCTCTAAGAGAGAGTGCGATCGCCCGATGGATCTCAAATGAAGCGGTCTTTCCGTTCGGGAGAACGATCCTGACATTTGTCCCGAACGACCCATTTTTCAGCGAATCAAGGCATGCCCTGACTCCCGCCTGGGCACAGGCTCCTGTCGTAAAGCCCGTCCGCAATTGTCTCTCCTGGAAATATGAGGACTGAAGTTTTGTCCTCTGAGTGTACCCTCCTTCTTTCCTTCTCTTCAACGAGGAGGATCGCCCCTTACTCTTTCTTTTTCTACCTCCCGAATTTCATTGATTTAGACATTTCCCTCTGTTATATTATTCAAGTTTAACTCTTAAAAACGTGGAGAAGCCATGGGCAAGACTAACGTAATTCTTAAGCAGCACATTGAGAACCTCGGCGATGCCGGCGATCTCGTCTCCGTTTCCGCCGGGTACGCCCGCAACTTTCTTTTGCCGAAAAACCTTTGTATTCTTGCCGGCAAGGCCGAACTTGCCGCCCTCGAAGTCCATAAGGAAAAGATTCGCAAGGCGGCCGAGAAGGAAAAAGAAAATCTCCAGATCAAGGCCGGAAAGATCTCCGAGCTTCTTCTCCCCGTATCGGTCAAGGTTGGACAGAACGGAAAGATCTTTGGATCCGTCACCTCCATGCACATTGTCGACTTGCTCGTCTCCCACGACATTTCTCTCGACAAGAAACAGATCCATATCGAAACTCCCCTGCGCGAGATTGGCGAGTATTCTCTTTCTGTAAATCTTGGCCATGGGATTCATTCGACTCTTCGTATACAGATCGTTGCGGAAGACGCCAAATAACTGATTTTTTCATTTTTCTTTATCCACGAAGGAGTTTTTCATGTCATTGACATTTAACCCCAGCAACCTTCGACGGGCCAGGACCCACGGCTTCAGGAAGCGCATGTCGACTGCCGCCGGACGCAAGGTTCTCAAGAAACGCCGCGCCAAGGGTCGTTACAAGCTCTCCGTCTGAAGTCTGTCTTCGCTTGAAACCGGTCCCGCTTACGCGCGGAGAGATCCAGCGTATTATTGAAACTCCCGGTATAAAGGTCGTCTCCTCGTCCTTTGTTCTCCTCTGCCAATTATCAAGCGAAAATTGCCTGAGCGTTCTTGTCGGGAAAAAAATTGGTAAAGCCGTCTTTCGCAACCGGGTTCGAAGGAGGCTGAAGGAAGCTTACCGTCTGACCTCAGGCTTTCCTTCAGGACACTATGTCATCATGGGTCGAAATCCGGCCCTTTCTTCTTCCTTTGACCAGCTTCTCGAACAAATGGTCCAGGCCAGGAGAACGCTCGCTAGACTGAAGGCATGACGATGCAGGGTCTGATATCACTTTATCAACGATATGTCTCCCCCTTCCTGCCGCAATCCTGCCGCTTCTATCCCTCCTGCTCTGAGTATGCCCGTCTGTCATTTCAGGCATATCCTTTTCACCGGGCCCTACTCAAATCCATATACAGGGTTTTTCGGTGTCACCCCTTTCACCCCGGTGGCATCGATCTTCCCTGAAGACTCTCCTTCGATCTCCCTTTTTTGGAAAGTGATTTTCAATGTTTAAAAAAATGCTTCCCCTTATTGCCATCGTCCTTGGGTTTAACTTTCTTCTTTATTATTATTTTTCAACCCATAACCCATCCTCCGCCCCCGCACCCGTTCCCGGCGGCAAGGGGATCATCTCATCGAATCTTATCTCTGTCCCGATGATCAACGATATGGAATCCTCTCTCGTTTCCTTTTCGAACAAGGATATTCGTCTCACTTTTTCCCGTACCTCCGGAACAATGACCGGCTGGAAGCTTTTGTCCTACTTCACCGCCGACAAAAAAGCCAACATCGACCTCCTTACATCAAAACCCGGATTCATGGGGGGTGGGCTCGTCGTTCGCGACAAGTCCGGTTTTCTTCCGCTTACACTCGATCACTTTGATTTTAACGGCACCCCCATTTCCGGGTCGGATATTTCCTCCTCCACACAAGAGTCTTTGCTGAAAATCCATTACACATTCAACAACCACCCTGTCACACTCTCCTACACGCTTCCCCCTTCGGGATACCGGGTCGGGATCACGATCGACAACCCTGACCATCTTTCCCTTGTCTTTCTTCCCGGACTCAATTTCGGCATGTCCGACGAAGCCCAGTTTATCGGTACGGAATTTCAGGGTCCAATTTACGGTTCTCCCGATGGAAAAATGAACGAATTCAAGAAGGATATCTCTGAAATCTTCCCTGCTGCTTCGTTGTCCTGGGTTGGGAACGAGACAAAATACTTTATCGGCTATATCTCTCTCAAGGGGCTTTCCGCCTCTACCGAAATTATCAAGGACAAGACTAACTCCTTTATCCGGCTCTCCACTGAGGCGGCCCAATCCTCTTTTTCCATTACCGGAGAACCCAAGCGCTACTCCCTTCTGAAATCAGCCGAACCGGGACTTCTCGATACGGTCGATTTCGGCTGGTTTCTTTTCGGACGGATTACGCTTGTCAGCTTTCTTGCCAAGTTCCTCTTTCTTTTTCTCTCTTCCCTATACGCCCACATGGCCAACTACGGGTTTGCGATTATCTTTGTGACCCTTCTGATCAAGATTCTCTTTTCACCCCTGGCCTACATGTCCTTCCGTTCGATGAACCAGATGCAACAGCTTCAGCCTGAAATCAAGAAACTTCAGGCCAAGTTCAAGGACGACAAAGCCCAACTCAACGCCGCAATGATGGAACTTTACAAGGAAAGACGAATCAACCCTCTCGGAGGGTGTCTTCCCGTTCTCGTTCAGATCCCCGTCTTTGTCGCTCTCTACAATATTCTCAACAATACCGTCGAACTTCGTCAGGCCCCCTTTCTCTTTTGGATTCACGATCTTTCACTCAAGGACCCCTACTATATCTTTCCGATCATCATGGGTATCACGATGGTCATCCAGACGAGGCTAACACCCTCCACGCCAGATCCCATGCAACGCCGTATTATGCTTTTTCTCCCTGTCGTCATGACCTTTTTCTTTTTGAACTTCCCCTCAGGGCTCGTTCTTTACTGGATCGTCAACAACCTTCTCACTATCGGCCAGCAATATGTCCTCATGCGCTATGTTTTCAAGACGATCCCTGCGAAATAGGGCTGTTGTCGTGAATGCTTGACCATGGATCCCATCGTTGCCCCTGTGACCGTCCTGATTCCCCAACCCGTGGGAATTCTCAGGATTTCCGGCGACAGCCTGTGGCCCTTGCTAGAATCTTTTTTCCCCGGGAGAGACTCTCCCCCTCAACCGAGAACTGCGACACTTCTTTCCTTCTCGGTTGAGGGGCGTCCTGTTGATCAGGTTCTCCTTCTGTTTTTTCCCTCCCCTCACTCCCTGACCGGGGAGGATGTCGTCGAAATCCACGCCCATGGAAATCCCCACAACTTGCGCTTTATTCTTTCCCAGATTCAAAAGCGCGGCATTCGCCTTGCCCAGCCAGGCGAATTTTCCCTTCGGGCCTACCATAACGGCAAGATCTCCCTTCTCAAGGCCGAATCCCTTCATCGCATGATTTCCGCCCCCACATACTCCCAGTTTTTGGCGGCTCATACGTCCTTTTCAAATCCCGGCACCCACCCCTTTTCTGAAATCAGGAATTTTTTCCTTGAGACACTTGCCCGTTTTTACTCCTGGCTGGATCACCCGGAGGAGGAGACAGGTTCCTTTTCCTCCACAAAGGCGACTCTTTTATCCGGGATAAACTCCCTTATCTCCATGTCGACCACTCATCTTACTCGTTATAGAAAGTCCCGCCGATACTTTTCCGCCTACTCCGTTCTTCTGGCCGGGGCCCCAAATTCCGGAAAGTCTTCCTTGTTTAACCGTCTACTCCAGGAAAACAAGGCGATCGTTTCCCCCCTTCCAGGAACGACACGGGATCTTCTCGAAGGGCGCATCTCTTATCCATTTGGAGACCTTCTTCTTCTCGACTCCGCCGGCTTCAGGTCTTCCAATGACCTTATCGAGGGAATGGGGATCGCCAAGGCCAGACAGACAATCTCCCGAGTGGATCTTCTTCTTTGGGTCGCCTCACCGGAGCATCCCGAAGATATTCCGCTTTCCACACGAACACCGACACTCACCCTATGGAACAAGGCGGATCTCTCTCCCCCTCCTTTCTCCCTTGAGCCCGACTTTTCTGTTTCAGCCCGAACACGAAGAGGGCTAGCTTCACTCCTTTCTCATCTCCGTTCTCGCGCTGAATCCTTTTACTCAGATCAGTCCTTTTCCGATCCCTTGCTCGACTCCTCCCGTCAGGCCGCCTCCCTTTCCGGATTTTCAAAGGCGCTTTCCAAGGCACTAATCCCCCTTTCTACCGATGCCTTCGATCTGGCGCTTGCCTCCATTGAAGAGGCGCGCCTTATGTTGGAAGATGGGATGGGGATGATTCCCTCTGAAGAGATTTATGATCGGGTTTTCACTTTGTTTTGCTTGGGGAAATAACGATGTCTTTAAACTCCTCACGGAATTACTGGGATGTCGTTGTGGTCGGGGGTGGCCATGCCGGCATCGAAGCGGCATTTGCCTCTGCTCGAATGGGTGCCCGAACGCTCCTTCTCACCCTCCACATCGATCTGATTGGCCAGATGTCCTGCAACCCCTCGATCGGAGGCATTGGGAAAGGCCATATCGTCCGCGAGATCGATGCAATGGGGGGGGCGATGGGAAGGCTTGCCGATCGCTCGGCACTCCAGATCAAGATGCTGAACACCAGAAAAGGGGCCGCAGTCCAGGCGATCCGAGCCCAGTGCGATCGCTTTCGCTATCGAATGGAAGCGCGCTGCCTCCTCGACGGCCAACCTTCCCTTTTTCTCCGGCAAGCCGAGCTTACCTCCCTCTCTGTTCAGAAGGGTCTTGTCAGCTCTCTTGATCTTTCAGATGGCTCCCGTCACTTTTTCTCCTCTCTCGTCCTGACAACGGGGACATTCCTTAACGGCCAACTCCATATTGGCCTTTCCTCACACTCTGGTGGACGAGGAGGAGAACGCGCCTCGCTCGGTCTTTCAGAGTTTCTTTCCCGGGACTGTGGGCTTTCTCTCGGGCGTCTTAAGACCGGGACACCTCCGCGTCTCCTGGGACGCTCACTCGATTTTTCCCGCATGGAGCCCCAACCAGGCGATACCCCCCCTCCTTTTTTCTCCCAGCTTGCCCCGCCAGCCTCCGACTATTTTTTCGGGACAGATCCACTTCCATGCTATCTGACCTCTACCACCTCAGAGACTCGCGATATCATCTCAAAAAACCTCGATCGCTCTCCCCTCTATTCCGGGAAGATTCATGGAATTGGACCCCGGTATTGCCCCTCCATCGAGGACAAGATCGTTAAGTTTCCCGACCGCCTCTCCCACCATGTCTTTGTCGAGCCGGAAGGGGCCGATGTTGACGAATACTACCCCAATGGCATTTCCACAAGTCTTCCGGTCGATGTTCAAGAGGCGATTCTTTCGACAATTCCCGGCCTTGAAAGAGCCATCATCATGCGCCCAGGCTATGCGGTCGAGTACGACTTCGTCTTTCCCGACCAGCTTCGCCATACTTTAGCGACAAAGACTGTTTCCAACCTCTTTCTTGCCGGCCAGATCAATGGCACCACCGGGTATGAAGAGGCCGCCGGACAAGGTCTCGTCGCAGGGATCAATGCCGCTCTTTCCTCCCAGGAGAAAGCCTCCTGGGTTCCCGATCGTCTGACCTCATATCTTGGCGTCATGGTCGACGATCTCGTAACCCACAGCATTGATGAACCTTACAGGATGTTTACGAGCCGGGCAGAGAACCGACTTTACATTAGAAACGACAATGCCGTCGAACGGCTTTCCTCCCAGGCATTGGCCCTTGGACTTCTCTCTTTGGATCAGGCTACCTATATTTCTTCCCGTTTTGATTTTTTCGAAAAGGTCCGAAGGATTCTCCATTCAACTCGGCGCTCAGGGAAGTCTCTCTTGGCCCATCTCCGTTCCCCGGATGTCTCCCTTTCCCCCATTCTCGCCGAACAGGGCTTTGACCTATCCTCCATTCCCTCCCTCTGGATCAACGCCCTCGAACAGGAGGTCAAGTACGAAGGCTATGTTCAGATATCCTCCGACCGCTGGAGCCGGATGGAGGATCTTCCCATCCCTTCCGATTTTCTTGACAGGGATTTTCCCGGCCTTTCCCTGGAGGTGCGCTCCCGCTTGCGAAAATCCCGTCCCGCCTCCCTTCGCGAGGCCCTCTCCCTTCGCGGCATGACACCGGGAGCCATCGACCTTCTCAGAATCTACCTCAAGAAGGAGCGCACCTCCTCCCTATGAACCCAATCGCCTCCCACACACTCTCCCCCGTTCTTTCCCAGACCACCCTCACATCCTTGATGCGCTATGTCGATATTCTCCAGGAGTGGAACCCCCGGATCCGGTTGACCGGCTTCCGATCGGAGGGAGAGATCTGCCGACATCTTCTTCTTGAACCCATTCTTGTCTACAACTACTTAGAAAACCGGCTTCCTGACTCATTTCCAAGAGTTGACTTTGGCTCAGGAAATGGTTCCCCAGGCCTTATTCTGGCACTCATTGATCCCAATCACCACTACATTCTTGTCGAAAGAAGCGGGAAGAAAAGGGCCTTCCTCGACTATGCCGCCAGACATCTTTTCCTTACCAATGTCACTATCCTCCCCGCCATCGACAGACCCCTTTTTTTCCCGATTGTCTATATGAAAGCTATTACAATCAGAGACTTTCTCTTTGATCCCATGGTAAGAAGATTTTTAACCTCCTCTTGCTTTTTCATTCGATTTGGCGACGACACCTCTCCATCTTGCTATTCTCTCTGCTCCTGTGTCATAAATGGAGGGATTTCTCAGTGGACTCAGACCTCCTCATTCTCTCTCTCCCTCTTTGTTTTCAGGGATGATCTCAAAAATGTTCCACGTGGAACATTTCCAAAGGAGTGATCCAATGGCGCACATTGTGGCGATCGCGAATCAAAAGGGAGGGGTAGGAAAGACGACGACAACGATCAATCTTGCCGCCTCTTTGGCGGTCGAAGAAAAAAACGTACTCGTCATCGATCTTGACCCTCAGTCCAACACATCGAGCGGTTTCGGGATATCCGCCGGACACCCCCCCCAATCCTCCTATGAACTCCTCTCGGGCTCGAAAACAATCGGGGATCTCTCAAGAAGGACGGACCTTCCCTATCTCGATGTGATCCCCTGCTCCGTTGCCATGGCAGGATTTGAACCGGAGGTCGCAGGGGCCGATCCCAATGACCGGGCAAAGATACTTAAGGACAGCTTGATTCCAAAGGATCTCGAAAAGTACGACTATGTTCTTCTCGACTGCCCCCCCTCCCTTGGGTTCATCACGCTCAACGCCCTCGTTGCGGCAAACTCCGTCCTTATACCCGTGCAGTGCGAATTCTTTGCCCTTGAAGGTCTGGGACAGCTGATAAAAACGATGGAGAGAGTTCGGCAGAAATGGAATCCAGAGTTAAAAATTGAGGGGATTCTGCCCACAATGTACGATAAAAGGAACAGGCTTTCGACCTCAGTCCTTGCGGAACTGAAAAAGCATTTTCAAAAAGAGGTGTTTTCAAGCATTATCCCAAGGAATGTTACGCTCGGAGAGGCCCCCAGCCACGGAAAGCCCGCAGTACTCTATGATGTGATGTCCAAGGGCGCTCAGTCCTATATGAGCCTTGCGAAGGAGATACTGGCCTATGGCTAAGATCAGCCTGGGACGAGGATTTGAATCCCTCTACGGTAACGACGATAGCGGGGGAGCCATCCCCTCATCGAAGATAGCCGTTGCAGAGATAAAGCCCAATCCTTTTCAGCCAAGAAAGACCTTTTCTCCGGAATCTCTCGAGGAGCTGGCAGAGTCAATCGGGCGCCATGGACTCCTTCACCCCGTCATCGTTGTAAAAAGAAACGACCAGTTCACGCTCGTGTCAGGGGAGAGACGGCTTAGGGCGGCAGAAAAACTGGGATGGAAGGAGATTGAGGCGGTCATAAGGGAGTTCACCGACCAGGAGCTCCTCGAAATCGCTTTGGTTGAAAATCTGAAAAGGAGTGACCTCAATCCGCTTGAAATTGCCGAAGGTCTCGACCAGCTTTCCCGGGAGTTCGAATGGACACAGGAGACAATCTCCGACCACCTGGGGATCAAGAGATCATCCGTTGCAAACTATTTGCGGATCCTCGACCTTGAGGCAGAGGTTAAAGAATTTCTCAGGGAGGGCTCTCTCACATTTGGCCACGCCAAAATCCTCTCGGGTCTGGCGGAGGGAGATCAGAAAAAATGGGCCAGATTAATCATCGCTAAAGGCCTTTCTGTAAGGGCGCTCGAAGAGAGACTTGCAAAAAAACCGGGAGCCCCGAAGACAAAAGACAACTCGGTTGAGGAGTGGATCGGGGAGAATTCCCAGGTCCTGAGTTCGGCACTCCATTGTCGCGCGCAAATAAGAAAACAGAAAAAAGGGTGGAAGGTCGAGCTGAGTTTTAATAGAATGGACGAGCTCGAAGAGATGATCACGAAACTGTCGGAGAGAACAGGTCTCCAGGAGGAAGGTTCCCACGATGAAGCATAATGGCCAAGATTCCGGGAAAGGCAACATCATCGCCTTCCTTGGAAAGGAAACACTCTTTAGAGGATACCTCCAGTTTGAAGGGACTGTCAGGATCGACGGAGTCCTTGAGGGAGAAATCCACTCGGAGAACACCCTGATCGTTGGAGACGGAGCCTCGATTACGGGAACGGTCAATGTTGGACGGATCGTCTGTGGAGGGACGATCAATGGAAAGATCGTCGCCCAGGAGGCCATTCAGTTCGTAAAACCCTCCAATATCAAGGGAGAGATCAAGACCCCGGTGCTCATGATTGAAGAAGGGGTCATATTCAATGGACAATGCGAAATGAGTACCGGTGTAAAGAAGGAAAAGACCCCGGAAGGCAATGATAAAAAGTAAAAAGGTCGTTGTCGGAATGAGCGGAGGGGTCGACTCGGCCGTCTCGGCGTGGCTCCTCAAAAAAGCCGGATATGACGTTACCGGAGTCATCCTAAAGCTCTGGGAAAATGTCGATGAAGGGGAAAAGGGCTGGGGAGAGCGCACGTGCTGCCACATTCCGATGGTCGGATACCTTTGCGAACGCATAATCGGAATTCCCTACATCGTTGTTGATGCCGAGAAAACATTCAAGAACGATGTCGTGGAAGAATTCAAGGCCGCCTATAAAAACGGCGAGACGCCCAACCCTTGTATTGCCTGCAACGAAAGCGTCAAACTTCCTCTCCTTCGCAAATATGCGCAGGAAGCAGGGATCCCTCTTGTTGCCACCGGCCATTATACAACGTGGAAGCGTTCTCAGGATTTCAAATGGACAGGGCTCTCGATCGCCCGGGACCCGTCAAAGGACCAGTCCTACTTTCTCAGCCGAACAAAAGGACTCGAGAGGGAGAACACACTCTTTCCCATCGGCTCGATGACAAAAGGAGAGGTCCGGATCTTGGCCGAATCTGCCGGATTCCCCGTAGCCGGACTGCTTGAAAATCAGGAGGCATGCTTTATCTCGGAGAAGAGAGTCTCAAGTTATATGGCACAGGAGGAGGCCGGGAAAGGGCAAGCCGCCTGGACAGTCAAGACGATCGAGGGGCAAGAGATAGGATCGATTGCCTCAGGAGTCGGCCTCACGAGAGGGCAGCGGCGGGGTCTGGCCATTGCAGGAGGAAGGCGGCTCTATGTTCACACTGTGGACATGGGCAAAAAAGAGCTCCTTCTCTCCGAAAAGGATGAACTTCTTGAAAACGCCTTTTGGGTCAGGGATCCCATGGGTCCCCTCTTCGATACGGAGAGAGCGAATGAAGGGGAGATCCATGTGAAGTTCCGCTCGACGATGGCCCCGGTCCCCTGTCGCAACCAACCCGGTGAAAAGGCTCATTTTTCACTGTCCGTCCCCCACGACGGCATTGTAGAAGGCCAGGTCGCCGCATTCTATGATAAGTTGAACGTCCTCGTGGGTTCGGGGATCATCACCCGTAAAGGACTCTCGAACTGACGCCGCCATGGGAAGAGGGAAATGAGGAGCTCCTCATTGTCGATGTCGAAACGACCGGCCTGCTCTTCCAAAGAGAGGCCAGGATTGTGGAGATCAGTCTGTCGATATGGGGACGATCCGGGCACATAAGGCGAATCTCCTCACTGGTCAACCCGGAGGAGCCTATCCCGCCTCTCTATACAAAAATTCATGGAATAGACGATGGAATGGTCAGGGAGGCTCCGACCTTCCGGGAATTCTGGCAGGAGCACGGGGAAGAGTTTCATGGAAAACTGATCATCGCCCACAATCTTTCCTTCGACCTGGGCATGATCAATCGCGAACTTATGAGATTGGAAACCCGCCCCTTGGGAAATCCAGGAATCGACACCGTGCCGGTGTTAAAGAGCTTGCTTCCCGGGGAAAAGAGCCATCGGCTCCAGAATCTGGCAAAGTCCCTCGGGATACCCCAGGAAAGGCGTCATAGAGCCGAAGACGACGTAAGGGCGCTCGAGCAGATCCTTGCCATTGGATTGGGAAAAACCCTCGAGGAGATCTCCGGAAAGCTTTCCATCGAGCTCTCCTTCTGGGGGGGAGCCGCCTCCCATCGCTACTTCAGGGATAACGTCTTCTGGTGCCAAAAGGCAGAATCACCCCTCAGCCTCATCGTCGCCAAAAAGGGAGACGATGGCGAGGTTGCTCTGGGGCCGCTAAGAATTGAACGCCCTGTCTGCACAACAAAAAGGGTAGGAGAAGAAAAGGACGCCGTCCGACTTCCCTGGCTCTGGAAGGATGTAAGAAGAATAGAAAGATCGTGAC
>DAHXNG010000042.1 GCA_027366615.1 Nitrospirota bacterium
AGCTCCTTCGGCACCGGGTTGGGGGCGTTTCCCTTTCCCACAAGATAGGCCACCCAGTCGGCCGAGAGCCTCTCGCCGGGGGCGAAGGTTCCAGAAGGCCCTCTGTCGATCTTCTCGATGATCTCCCGCAGGGGACCCCGAATGATAATCTGGCTCATCTTTTCGTGGGATCTTCCGAACCGTGGCAGGGAGACTGTCTCGTCGTAGAAATGGCAGAAGGGGCCGTGGCCCGTGTCGTGCAAGAGTGCCGCAACCCGCAGAAGGCTTTCGAAAAAGGGAAGGGAGAGGGTTCCCTCAAGTCCGCGGTGAAGGTGGCGTGCGAAGCGCCCGGCCACATGCATCGCCCCCAGGGAGTGGGCAAAGCGGGTGTGTTCGGCCGCGGGAAAGACAAATCGGGCGCTCTGGAGCTGGTAGATCCCCCGGAGGCGCTGGACCCAGGGGTTGTCAATGAGGGATCGTTCGGTGGGGTTCCCGGGTAAGGCCGGGGCGTCCACGAAGGAGATGTATCCGTGGACGGGGTCGGCGATGAGCGAGAGCCCATCGTAGGGGAGGCTTTCGCCGGGGGGGAGAGAGGGCGGTCTGTCACTCATAAACGCGGGGGCGTCCTTCTGGATTTCGGGTCCGGGAAAGACCTTCGTAAGCCGAGTTCTGTCGTGGGTGGCCATTACTCTGGGACCAGGGTTACCCCTGGACTCTAGCGACCTTACCCGGAGGCGTGGGCCGGGCCAGCCTTCCGCACGAATGCGAGCCTCCCTATTTGGTCTTGCACCGGGCGGGGTTTACCATGCCGTCTCCGTCACCGGAGACGCGGTGAGCTCTTACCTCGCCTTTTCACCCTTACCGGACGGGTGTCCGGCGGTTTGTTTTCTGTGGCACTTTCCTTCCTGTCGCCAGGACTGGGTGTTACCCAGCGCCCTGCCCTGCGGTGCTCGGACTTTCCTCCCGACCGTACTGGTCGGGCGGCCACCTTCCGGTCTTGGCCCGGACCCGGATTCCAGAGGATCCCTCTTTCCCCGCGTCAAACGGTTCTTTTTTCGCCCTTTTCAATCTCCCCTTCAAGGTAGAGCCATCTCTGGCAATGCAGGCAAGGGACGATCTTCTGCCGCTTCTTGACCTCCGTCATCGTACGCGGAGGGAGAACCATCCGGCAGACCCCGCACGTTCCTCCCTGTATACGGGAGACCACCAGGCCGTTCTTGTGGGAGACCTTGAGTCTTTTGTACTGGTCGAGGAGGGTCTCCGGAAAGTCCTTCATGAGAGAGGCCTTTTCTCCCTCGAGATCGGCGATCTCCCCTTCGCGTTCCTTTTGTCTCTCCAGAAGATACGTCTTTGCGGTCTCGAGCTCCTCCCTGTAGGTCGCGAATTCCTCGGCGCGTTTTTCCTGAGTGCGCTCCAGGGCCTCGATCGTATCCATCAGGCGGAGAATCTCGTCTTGAAGACGCTCGACCTCATCCCGGCGGAACTCCATCTCGGCCATGTAGGCCTGGATTTCCCGGGAGTGCTTGAGTTCCTTGTTTTTCTTCTTGTTTTCGGAGATGAGGTGCTCGTTGGTGCGGAGCTCCTCCTCCTTGTCCTTCTTGTCCCGGGAGAGTCCAAGGAGCTCGCGCTTTTCTGCGTCGATCCGCAGAGACAATTCGGAAAGGCCGTCTTCCTTTCCCTTGAGGTGGGCTCGGGCGGCCTCTATCTCCCCGATGATGTGGACCAATACACTGTCGATCGTCTGTAACCGATATACCAGGGCCAGGGTTTCCTGGACCGAGGGTCCCACGTCCAAGGGGGAATCCTTTCTTCTCTTTCGTTTTAGATGGTGGGCCCACCAGGATTCGAACCTGGAACCAACCGGTTATGAGCCGGCAGCTCTGCCGTTGAGCTATAGGCCCGTCTCGGAGCTCTTCCGTCTACCAGTCGAGGAAGCTTTTGAGCTGGTTGCTCCGGCTCGGGTGGCGGAGCTTTCTCAGCGCCTTGGCCTCGATCTGCCGGATACGTTCCCGGGTCACATCGAAGTCCTGCCCCACCTCTTCGAGTGTGTGGTCGGTCATCTCCCCGATGCCGAACCGGAGACGGATGACCTTCTCCTCCCTGTCGGTGAGCGTTGAGAGCGATTGTCCGATTTTTCTGACGAGGTCGTAACGCACCGCCGCCTCGATGGGAGAGATCGTCTTTTTGTCCTCGATGAAATCCCCCAGATGACTATCTTCTTCCTCTCCGATCGGAGTTTCAAGGGAGATCGGTTCGCGGGCGATCTTCAAAACCCGCCGGACCTTGTCCACCGGCATCTGCATCTCCTTGGCCAACTCCTCGGGGAGCGGCTCCCTTCCGAGCTCCTGGACGAGATGCCGGCTGGTGCGGATCAGTTTGTTGATCGTCTCGATCATGTGGACGGGGATGCGGATTGTCCGGGCCTGATCGGCAATCGCCCGGGTAATCGCCTGGCGAATCCACCAGGTGGCGTAGGTCGAAAACTTGAATCCCCGCTTGTACTCGAACTTGTCGACCGCCTTCATCAGGCCGATGTTCCCCTCCTGGATGAGGTCGAGGAACTGGAGGCCGCGGTTCGTGTAGCGCTTGGCGATGGAGACGACAAGCCTCAGGTTGGCCTTGATGAGCTCGGACTTCGCCTCCCTCACCTTTTCCTCGCCGCGGATGATGTGCTGAAGGCTCTCCTTGGCCTCGGAGGGGGAGAGGAAGGTCTCTGCCTCGAGGGAGAGGATCCGGTCGTGGGCCTGGGCGAAAAGGTCGTAGAGCTCCTTCTTGTCCTGGGGGATCTTCGACTTCCGAGACGTCTCCGCGAGGCGATTGAGGATCTCCTCCTGCGGCTGGCCGATCCTTCTCCGGGTCTGGTCGAGGGTTCGCTCCGTTTCCTCGAACTGCCCGACGACGTCGCGGAGCTTCTCGATGAGAATGTTGATCTGGCGTTGCTGGAGATGCATCTCGAGAATAACCTCGACCACCTCGTGGCGGATCTTCTTGACCTTTTCCCGAAGGGCCCGCTTCTTGGCCGGATCCTTCAGGACAGCCTTCATCTTGTCGGAGAGTTCGTTCATCTTCCCGAAGTGCTCTTCGATCTTTACGGCCTGGGCGATGAAGTCCTCTGTTGCCTGGCGCGTGGCCGGCGACTTGCCCTCCGATTCTTCCGTCTCATCCTCTTCGAGGTCGACGATATCGCGGATACCGATGATTCCGGTCTGGATCTTGTCGCGGAGTCCGAGGATGCTCTGGATCGAAAGCGGAACCCCGAAGAGGAAGGAAAAGACGTCGGTCTTCCCCTCCTCGATGCGCTGGGCGATACGGATCTCCCCTTCGCGGGTGAGGAGGGGAACCGATCCCATCTCCTTGAGGTAGAGGCGGACAGGATCGTCGGTGCGGATACTGGAGGCGGCGATTCCGTCGGCCACATCTTCGACCTCCTCCTCCCCTTCGAGGGCGGTGATCTCGATCTCCTCGAAAAGCTCCTCCTCCTCGCCCTCCTCCTCGGCAAATTCGACGTGCTCCGACTCGTCCTCGACGATGTCGATGTTCATGTCGCTGAATATGCTGAGAATCGAGTCCATCTCCTCGGAGTCGACCGTCTCGGAGGGAAGGGCGTGGTTAAGTTCATCGTAGGTGAGAAATCCACGTTCCTTGCCGAGGGTGATCAGATCCTTCATTTCCGACAGGCGTTCGTTTTTCGACATCGTATCTCCCTATAGGGGGGTGGGAGGAGTCTCCGGCTGCCCGGAGACTCCTCTGCCTTCTTTTCGTTTTCTCTTTCTCGACATGCGCCATGCGGCAAGTCGGATATCCTCGAGCCGTTCCTGCCGCGATCCGGGATCGGCCGGCAATTCATACCAGAGTTTCATGAGGGGCGGATCTCTCTTGAGGAGGTCGTGAAAGATCCCCGGTCCGTTTTTCTCAGGATCCCCCTCGCCTTGCGACCAAAGCTCGTCGAGGATGGAGGAAAGGCCTGTCTCCTCGACGAAGGCGAAGTCGTCTCTCTTGAAGATATCGCGTGGATGGGGAGATTCCCCGTCCGTCCAGATCCTCAAAAGCTCCACGAGATGGTTTCGCACGGCAAGGGCCCTGTTTCCGAGGGCCGGCCCGCCCTCCTCCGGAAGACGCTCCTTCCGGAGATCCTTTGCTTTTTCCGGTCCGGAAAGGAGGCTGTGGGCGAGAAGATCCTTCATCGTTCCGAGAAGGACGGCCCCCCGGTCGAGAAGGCGGTCCTGAACTTCGAGGTCTGGAAAGGCCCGGACCATGTCAAGAAAGTCCCTCGTCAGATTCGCCCGGAGCTCCGGATCCTTCGACGTCCGGGCCCGGGCGACTGAAGACCTGAGCCAGTCCAGAACGAAGTCCCCCATGGGAAGAGCCTCGGAAAGGGCCTTTTCAACGGCCTCCCGACCTTCTTTTGAGACCCAGGAGTCGGGATCGACCCCGTCCGGAAGCCAGACCGCCCGAAAGGTGAGGTCGGGATCCCAGAGAAAGCGCCCGATAATGCTCATCGCCGCCTCCCGTCCGGCCCTGTCCCCGTCGAAGAGGAGGAGGACCTCGCCGGCGTGCTTCTTGATGGCGGAGATGTGGGCCGGCCCCAGAGCGGTTCCCAGGGGGGCGACCACGTTCTCGATGCCGGCCTGGGAGAGTCCGATGACGTCGAAGTACCCTTCGACCACCAGGACCCGTCCCTCCCGCTTCATGGCCCGGGCCGCCTGGTCGATCCCGAAGAGGATCTCGCGCTTCTTGAAGGTCGGGGACTCCGCCGAGTTGATGTACTTCGGCGCCCGACCCGATGTTTCGAGGGTGCGCCCCCCGAATCCGGCCGGGGCCCCTCCTTCCCGGTCCCGGATCGGGATCATGACCCGCGACCGGAAGAGATCACCCCCCGGGCCGCTACCGGCAGAGCGGGGTTGGCCGGGCTTGATCATCCCTGTCTCGATCAGGGCCCTGGCGATCCCTTCGGGGTCGGTTCCGGCGCGTCCGTCTCCGAAGGTCTCCGCCAGAATCGAGGAGGAGGGAGCCCAGCCGAGACCGAAGCGCTCTACTGACTTGTCGGAGAGTTTTCGCTCTTCCTTCAGGTATCGTCTGGCCGCCTCTCCCTGGGGGGAGCGCAGGGCCTTGCGGTAGAGCTCGAAGGCAGCCTGAAGGGCCTTCCTGACACGATCCCTTCGTTCTCTTTCTTCGCCCGTTCCCCACTCGGGAAGGGCTATGCCCGCATCCTGAGCCAGAGCGCGAACGACCTCGCCGAAGGACTTGTGGTCAAGTTTTTCGACGAGGCGAAAGACATCACCACCGGCATGGCAACCAAAACAGTAGTAAAGCTGTTTGTCGGGATCGATTTGGAACGAAGGAGACTTTTCTTCATGAAAGGGACACAGGCCTACCCACTTCTGCCCGCGCTTTCTCAGGTTGACGTAGCGTGACGCTACATCGACCAGGTCCGTGGCACGACGGACCGACTCAACCCATTCATCCGCCATCTGTCGTCCGTTCGATTGGCTTCGGGAGCCCCTGACTCTCCCGGAGGTCTCCCGGGCCGTTCTTTACCAAGTCGGTCTTACACAGGCCTGCCTTACACAGGAAGATCCCCTCAGGAATTTTCGAGCGCCGCCTTCACCTTCTGGCTCACGATCTTGTTGTCGACACGTCCCTTTGTCCGGGGAGAGAGCCATTGCATGAGGGCTCCCAGGCCTTTTGGCCCGGAGGCTCCCGTAGCGGCGATTCCCTCTGAGATGAGCTGGTCGACCGCCTCTTCAGATAGGGGTTCGGGAAGATAGGCCCTGAGAATTGCCTGTTCCGCCCGTTCCTTGTCCGCGAGATCGGTCCGTCCCCCGGCGGTAAAGCCCTGAATCGACTCGTCCATCTTGCGGACCATCGATGAGATCGTCTCGATGATTTCCTCGTCGGTCAGGATCTCCCCCTTCCCCTTTTCGATCTCCCGGTTCTTGACCTGGGAGAGGAGAAGACGGAGGACAGAAAGGCGCAGGGAGTCCCTTGATTTCAGGCTCTCCTTCTGGTGGTCCAGGAGCGTTTCCCGCAGGCTCACTCTTTCCCCTTCACATGTGGTGGTGTTGTTGAAAAAGACCGCTCAGACGGATGGAGAGACCAGATTTCCAGCCTTCGAACCCGGCTCGAGCCCGATTCTGAAGCCGGCTTCCTAATAAAGCCCCAATAACGCCCTAATAAAGACAGCTAGCGAACCGCCAGACGGGCGCGCTTTAAGGCTTTCTTGCGGGCGGCGAGAGCCTTCTTCTTCCGGCGGACGGAGGGCTTTTCGTAATGCTCGCGCTTCTTGACGTCGGAGAGGATCCCCGCTTTTTCGCACTGCTTCTTGAAGCGCTTGAGGGCGCTCTCAAATGATTCATTTTCCTTGACGCGAACTCCTGTCATGCAAAACCTCCCTTATGGATTAGGACTGACCAAGACTATTTATTTTATCCCTGTTCGGGGATTTTGTCAAAGTAAGGCGGCCTCTTTTCTGAGGAAGGCCGTTATCGCCTCTATCCGGGGGGCCAGCCCATCTCCCGTCCCGCAAGAAGGTGGATATGGAGGTGTCCCACCGTCTGTCCCCCGTCGGGCCCGGTATTGGCCACGAGCCGGTACCCCCGTTCGGTGAAGCCCTTCTCCCCGGCCAGGCCAAGACCCTGGGCAAGGAGGTCGGACATCTCTTCGGCGGCCCGCTCTCCCTTCATGAACTGGCCGATGTCGGCGGCATGGCGTTTGGGGATCAGGAGGTAGTGGTGGGGTGCCTGGGGAGAGAGATCCGCGATCACCAGGGAGTCCCGGGACTCCCGGAGACGTCCCGCGGGGATCGCTCCCTCGACGATCCGGCAGAAGAGGCAGGGTGCGGCTGTTTCGGGGGTCATGGGGCAGCTCCTTTTTATGAAGGGGATCCTGTCCGTTCTTTTTTTTCCTCGATCCCGCTCTTTCCCGTCCTCTTTTGAAGAACTGCCAGAACCTCCTCCCAGGGGGTTCCCGTGCGTTCCATGGCGAGCAGAAGATGGAAGAGGAGATCGGCCATCTCGGAGCGGATCGCGGATTGGTCGTTTTCGTAGATGGCGGCCATCGTCTCTCCCGCCTCCTCCACAAGCTTCTTGAGAAGAGGAGAAAGAGGTCCCGAAAGAAGCTTTGCGACGTAGGACTTTTCGGGATTCTCCCCCCGGCGGCTCCGGATTGTCGCTGCAAGCTCTCCCAGGGTTTCAAAGGGGGTCCGGAGGTCGGCCTCCGGCGACAGGGGGCGGCCGTCGAAGCAGCTTTCGGTTCCCGTGTGGCAGGTGGGGCCCTGCGGTCGGGACAGCGCAAGGAGGGTATCGGCGTCGCAGTCGTAGCGGAGGGCGACGAGGTCGAGACAGTGGCCCGAGCTCTCTCCCTTTGTCCAGAGTCGTCCCTTCGAGCGGCTGTAGAAGGTGACCTTCCTCGTCTCAAGTGTTCGGTCGAGAGCGGCCCTGTTCATGTATCCCACCATCAGGACCTTGCCGAAGCGGACCTCCTGGACGACGACGGGCCGGAGTGTTTCGCTGTCGGGAAAAAGTTTTTGAAGGAGAACGTCATCCATGGGAATCTCCCAAAGAGGGAATGTCCATCGGCGGCCGGACCGGGAACCCGCGCCAGATGAGGTGGCGGCGGAGCTCCCGGAGATCGACCGTTCCGAAATGAAAGAGGCTCGCGGCGAGCGCCGCATCCGCCCCCGCCTCGAAGGCTTGGGCGAAGTCTTCAAGGCTTCCGGCGCCGCCGGAGGCGACAAGGGGGATGTCGACGGCGCGGCTGACGGCCCGAATAAGCTCCGTATCGTAGCCCTGTTTTGTTCCGTCCCGATCCATGGAGGTGAGGAGGATCTCTCCGGCTCCCCTTCTGGCCCCCTCGACGATCCATTCCAGGGCATCGTGGCCGGTGGGCCGCGTCCCTCCGTGGGAGTAGACCCGCCAGGAGTTCCCGTCTCGCTTGACGTCCACGGCCAGGACGATGCACTGGGCTCCGAACCGGAGAGCCCCTTCGGTCAGGATCTCGGGCCTGGCCAGGGCGGCGGAGTTGAGAGACACCTTGTCCGCTCCGGCGTTGAGGGCCTTGCGAATCTCCTCTGTCGACCGGATGCCTCCTCCCACCGTGAGGGGAAGGAAGACCCGGCTGGCAGTCTTTTCCACGATCTCGAAGAGTGTCCCCCGATTTTCCACCGAGGCGCCGATGTCGAGAAAGCAGAGTTCGTCGGCCCCCATGCGGTCGTAGAGGGCGGCGGTCTCCACCGGGTCTCCCGCATCGATCAGGGATTCGAAGCGGATCCCCTTCACCACCCTCCCCCCCTTCATGTCGAGGCAGGGGATGATCCTCTTCTTTAGCATGAGGGGGTCCCTGCACTGCAGAGGGCGAGGGCCGAGACGAGGTCGACCGCTCCGGTATACAGGGCCCGGCCGACGATCGCCCCGGAGACTCCCGACTCCCGGAGCCGGCGTATGTCGTCGATCGCGCCGATCCCCCCGCTTGCGATCACGGGAACCGGGAGGGCCGAGGCGAGCTCCCGGTAGACGGGAAGGTTCGGGCCCTCGAGCATCCCGTCTTTGGCGATGTCGGTGTAAATGAATCCCGCCACGCCCTCTGCGGCGAGGCGCGCCATGGTGGAGCGGGGGGAGCCTTCCGTCGTCTCAATCCAGCCAGAGATGGCGATGCGCCCGTCTCTCACGTCGACGCCCACGAAAAACCGCCCCGGAAATTCCCGGAGCATCGCCCCGAGAAAGTCCGGGTTGGTGAGGGCACCGGTGCCCAGGACCAGCCGTTCGACGCCCATGGAGAGGTAGTCCCGGGCGGTCTCCACGGTGCGGATTCCTCCGCCGACCTGGACCCTGCCGGGGAAGGCGACGAGGATTGCCTTGAGAGCCGGGAGGTTCCCGGGCTTGCCGGTTTTCGCTCCATCGAGGTCGACGACATGGAGCCATCGGGCACCCTGGGAGGCAAAGGTTCGGGCGGCCCGTGCGGGATCCTCCTCGTAGACAGTGGATCGGGCAAAGTCTCCCTGGGTCAGGCGGACAACCCGGCCTCCCGAGAGGTCGATCGCCGGGTAAAGCTCCATGCTAGAATCCTCCAAAATTTTCAAGAAGCCGGAGTCCGGCCGTCTGGCTTTTTTCAGGGTGGAACTGCACCGCCGCCACCTTCCCCCGCCCGACCATCGACGGATAGGGCCCCTGGTAGTCGGTCTCTCCCAGCACGATTTCAATGTCGGGGGTACGGACACGGTAGGAGTGGACGAAGTAGAGGTTTGGGGCCTCGGGAAGACCGGTCCAGAGAGGGTGGTCGATCTTTCGTACGACCTCGTTCCAGCCGATTTGGGGAACCTTGCTCCTCCCGGGGTCGAAGGGGACGACCTCCCCCTGGAAGAGGGAGAGCCCCCGGTGGGTCCCGAACTCCTGGCTCGTCTCGAAGAGGAGCTGCATGCCGAGGCAGATGCCCAGGAAGGGCCGGTCGTTCCGGATCCACTCCTCAAGGATGCAAATCCATCCCCCAGCCTCGAGACGGGCCTTTCCCTCCCCGAAGGCCCCCACCCCCGGCAGGACCAGGTGGGAGGGGGAGAAGGCGGCAAGCTCTCCGGGATCGCAGACGATGGCTACTCGATGCCCGGTGGCCTCGAGCGCCTTCGAGACGGAGTGGATGTTCCCCATTCCGTAGTCGATGACCGCCGTTCGGGGGGAGTCCGCCATCAGAGGGATCCTTTTGTGGAGGGGATCCCCGTCTGGCGGGAATCGATGGAGACTGCCATGCGGAGCGCCCGGGCAAAGGATTTAAAAAGGGCCTCTGCCTTGTGGTGGCTGTTGCGCCCGGAGAGGAGGTGGAGGTGGAGAGTGAGACGTCCCTTCTGGCAGAAGGCCTGGAAGAAGTCCTCGAGAAGGTCCAGGTCAAAGTCCCTGACCCGTTCTCCGCGCTCAAGCGCAAAGTCGCAGACGAGATAGGGGCGTCCCGACAGGTCGACCACCGTGCGGGCCAGCGCCTCGTCGAGAGGGGCGTAAAAGAAGCCGTACCGGCTGATGGCGGTCCGCTCCCCGAGCGCTAGGTCAAGAAGGCTTCCCAGAAGAAGTCCCGTATCCTCAACTGTGTGGTGCCAGTCGACCTCGAGGTCTCCCTTGGCGGAAAGTTCGAGATCGAAGAGGCCGTGACGCCCGACCTGGTCGAGAAGGTGGTCGAAAAAGGGCATTCCGGTGGCGATTTGTGTCTTTCCCGTGCCATCGAGGGTGAGGGTTCCTTCGATCCGTGTTTCCCGGGTTTCACGGACGAGGGTGGCCGTCCGGGGGGAGGGAGGGGTCGTCATAAGAATCCTTTCATGATGGGGTCAAGGGCCTCCAGGAAGCGCCTGACTTCGGCTCTTTGTCCCACGGTTACGCGCAGGCAGCCTTCAAGGAGCGGGTGGTCCCCGGACATCTCCCGGACGAGGATCCCGCGCTCTTTGAGTTTGGAAAAAACCACGATTGCCGGAGCGCTGTCAGTGCGGAAGAGAATGAAGTTTGCCAGGGAGGGAAAGGGAGTGATCCCCGGTATTTTTCCCAGAGCGTCGAACAGGAGATCCCGTCTTGCGGCAACCCCCCGGGCCTTCGCCTCGAGGGAGGGAAGGGCCTCCCGGCACAGGAGACGGGCCGCCGACTGGACCATTCCGTCGATATTGTAGGGAAGCCGGACCTCGTCGAGACGCCTGACTATCTCCGGGGAGGCGATCAGCTGGCCGATCCGGATGGCGGCCAGGCCGGCCTTGGAGAGAGAGCGGAGGATCATCAGGTTGGGAAATTTTTCCAGGAGAGGGAGATGCGTGCTTCCGGCAAATGGGTGGTAAGCCTCGTCGATCAGTACACCCCCAGGGGCCGCGGAGGCAAGTCTTGCGACCGACTCCGGGCAGAGCCCTGCCCCTGTGGGGTTGTTCGGATGGGAGAGGACGACGAGGGCGGGAGCATGGAGTTGGACCGATTCGAGGAGGCGGTCCATGTTCAGGGAAAGGTCGCCGTCGAGGAGGACTGTGTGGACTTTTCGCTCCACAATCTCCGCAATATTCCGGTACATGGGAAAGGAGGGTTCGGCAATCAGGATCGGTCCCGAGATCGAAAGAAACAGAATCTGAAGAAGCTCATCCGATCCTTTTCCCAATAAAATATGATCCGTTGAGATCGCGAGCCTTTTTGCAAATTCTGTTTTTAGATCTAGGGCCTCGCTGTCTGGATACCGGTTCAGATCCAGGGAAGAAAACGCCCGTCCGATTCTTTTCATGAGCCGGGGGGAAAGGGGGGAGAAGTGTTCGAGGAGGTCGAGTCTTGTGAGCCCCCGGGTCCGGAGGGTTCGGGGACGCCTGGAGGTCGGGGGGAACTCCCGACGGAGCCATGCGAGGTCGGAGGCGCTCATGGTGAGGTCCGGCGCCTGAGTCCGGCCGATCGGGCGTGCCCTTCGAGCCCTTCGGCTCGAGCCAGGATCTCCGAGACCTCAAGGATCCGGTCGAGGTCGGGGATCGTTTCGATGCCTTCCGGGAGTCCCAGGAGGCTGGTTCGCTTCATGAAGGTCTCGACCCCTACGGGCGAGGCGAAACGGGCCGTTCCGTTTGTGGGGAGGACGTGGCTCGGTCCGTAGCAGTAGTCCCCGGCCGCTTCGGGGACGCCGGAGCCCATGAAGATCGCCCCGGCATTTTTAATCTTGCCCGCCAGGGTGGCGGGGTCGGCGACGCAGAGCTCAAGGTGCTCCGGGGCGAGAAGGTCGGAGAGGGTAGCGGCCATCTCGATCGAATCGACGACGAGAAGGGCCCCGAAGCGTTCGAGTGAGGCCCGGGCGATCTCTCCCCGGGGAAGGGTCGCAAGCTGGCTCTCGATCTCCCCGGCGACCTTTCCGGCGAGCTCCTCCGAGTCGGTGAGAAGGACCGCCGAGGCCTGTTTGTCGTGTTCGGCCTGGGCAAGAAGATCGGCCGCCACCCATCGAGGGTTGGCCGATCGGTCGGCGATGACCACGACCTCGGTGGGGCCGGCGATCATGTCGATGGCGATCGTCCCGTAGAGCTGGCGCTTGGCCTCGGCGACATAGCGGTTCCCCGGACCAACGATCATGTCGACGGCTGGGAGCGTCTCTGTCCCGAAGGCCAGGGCGGCCAGTCCGTGGACTCCTCCGACGGGAAAGATGCGGTCGACGGAGGCGGCGTGGCAGGCGGCAAGGACGACCGGCGCTATTCCCTCCGGCCCTCCAGGGGTGAGGACGGAGATTTCCCGGACCCCTGCCACCCGGGCTACGGTGGCTGTCATGAGGACGGTCGAGGGGTAGAGGGCGGTTCCTCCGGGGACGTAGACCGCCACCCGGTCGATGGGGGTCAGGCGGGCTCCCCCCCGGGGGCCGGGGGGAATGTCGCGAAGGGCGTCCCGGGCAACTTCGTGGGTCTTTCGGATCCTGTCCCTGGCGAAGGAGAGAGCCTCCCGGATCTCGGGCAAAAGCTCCCTCCAGGCCTTTTCGGCGGCGTCGGGGGGAAGTTCGAGATCACTCTCCCCTCCCTCGAACCCGTCGAGCGTCCGGGCCCAATTGAGAAGGGCGGTGTTCCCCCCCCTCCGCACCGATCCGATAATCTCCGAGACTCTTTCCCTGACGGAAAGGGCCTCATCGTCTTTTCCCCGGGCGATGATGGGTGCCAGGACTTTTTTTGCCTGGGAGAGATCGTGGACTCTCGTGACGAGGTTTGGCATCGGGGCTTCCATCCTAACCAGAAATCACAGGGGTTTCTGGAATGTGAGGCCGGATCCGTTCGATCAGGGTACGGATCGCCTCGTTCTTGATGGCCCAGGCCGACGGATTGACGATCAGCCGCGCCGTCGACGGCAGGATCTCCTCCTCGATCTCGAGTCTGTTTTCCCGAAGGGTCCGTCCCGTGGCGACGAGGTCGACGATCCAGTCGGCAAGCCCTGTCCGGGGTGCCAGCTCAAGAGAGCCGTAGAGCTTGAGGATCGAGACGGGGATGCCCCGCTGGAGAAAGTGTGTCTCTGCCAGCCTCGGGTATTTTGTCGCGATCCGGAGAGTCCTCTTCTCCCCCCCTTCCGCCCGGTCTTCGGCGGGTCGGGCAACGACCAGGCGGCAGTAACCGATGTTGAGGTCGAGCGGTGAGATGACCTCCCGGTTCTGCTCCTCGATCTGGTCTAGGCCAACGATGCCTCCGTCTGCCCCCCCAAACTCGACGTAGGGAATGACATCGGTCGACCGGACAAAGAGGATGCCGATCGTCCCGCAGTCCGAGTGCGAGGTGAGGGACCGGGGATTTTTCCGGTAGTCTTCGAAGCCGTAGCCTCCTTTTTCGAGAAGGAGCAGGATATCGTCGAACATCTTGCCCTTGGGAAGGGCCAAAACGAGAGCGGGGGCTTTTATGGCTGATCCTCCTGGACGCGTTTGATGCGGGCTCCGAGGGTCTCGAGCTTTTTCTCGATGGCCTCATAGCCCCGGTCGATGTGGTAGACGCGCCGGACCTCCGTCTCGCCCTCGGCGATGAGTCCTGCCAGGACAAGTCCGGCCGAGGCGCGAAGATCGGAAGCCATAACGGCGGCACCCTCGAGGCGGCTTCCGCCCCTCACAGTCGCCTGGGAGCCGTGGATTTCGATGTTTGCCCCCATCCGGTTCATCTCCATCACATGGGTGAACCGATTTTCGAAGACTGTTTCGACGACAGACGAGGGTCCCTCCGCGATCGCCATGAGCGGAAGAATCTGCGCCTGCATGTCTGTCGGGAAGCCCGGGTAGGGCAGGGTGCGCAGAGATGTTCCCCGGGGCCGCCTGATCGCTCCGAGGGTGATGGAGGTAGGGTGGCTTTCGTGTTCGGCCCCCATCGCCGACAGGAGGTCGAGGATGGAGGAGATGGGGGCATGTTCAACCCCTTCGATCCTGACCTCCTGACCTAGGAGCGCCGCCCCCACAAGGAAGGTTCCCGCCTCGATCCGGTCGAACATGACGGTGTAGTCTGTCGGGTCGAGGCGGTCGACACCCTCGATCCTGACGGTGGAGCTTCCCGCCCCGGAGATCCTTGCTCCCCGGGCCACGAGAAATCGGGCAAGATCAGATACCTCCGGCTCCTCGGCGGCATTGACGATCGTCGTCGTTCCCCGAGCGAGAACGGCGGCCATGATGATGTTTTCGGTTCCCGTCACGGTGGGGTAGGGAAGGGCGATTTCGCATCCTTCGAGCCCGTCTGTCTCGGCGTCTATGTATCCGTGGTGGATCGTGATGCGCGCGCCCATGCGCTCGAAGGCCTTGAGGTGCATGTCGATGGGCCGGGCCCCGATGAGGCATCCCCCCGGGAGAGAGACCCGGGCCCTTCGCCGTCGTGCGAGGAGGGGTCCCAGGCAGAGGACCGAGGCGCGCATTGTCCGGACGAGGTCATAGGGGGCCTCAAAGGCGGAGGTGTCACCCTCGTGAAGGCTGAAGGATTCTGACCAGCTGTCCTCCCTTTCGTCTGAGGCTTTCGTATGCCCGCAGCCGGAGCTTTTGATGCCAAGCTGTTCGAGCAGGAGAAGCGTCGTTTTGACGTCTCTGAGGCAGGGGACGTTCCCAAGGGTGAAGGATCCGCCGAGGAGAGAGGAAAAGAGAATGGGGAGGGCAGCGTTTTTCGACCCGGAGATCCTGACCGATCCCCGGAGGGGATGGCCTCCGACTATTCTGAATGCGTCCAAGAATGGTCCTTATCTTGTCCAGAAAACGACCCGGTTACGGCCCGAGACGTCCTCGATGATTGTGGGAAGATTCTCCTGCCCTTCCGGAAGGGCGGCCATTTCGGAAAAGACAGAAGGATTCCCCATTTTGTCTCCGATTTCAAGTGCGATGAGCCCTCCCGGGCGGACCAGACGCAATGCCCTCGGGAGAATCGTCCGGTATGGATCGAGGCCATCCGGTCCTCCGTCGAGGGCGCTCCTGGGCTCGTGGTCCCTGACCTCCGGGGCGAGGGAGGCGATCTCGCCTTCAGGAACGTAGGGAGGATTCGAAAGGATGCAGTCAAACGAGGGACGCTCTGCGAGCATCTCTCCCCAATGGCCCCTGACGATGGTCAGCCGTTTTGAAAGGCCGTGACGACGTCTGTTTTCGATAAGGACCTTAAGGGCTTCCGGCTCCCGTTCCACGGCCAGACCCCATGCATCCGGATGCTCGAGAAGGACGGAGATTCCAATCACGCCGCTTCCGGCTCCCAGATCGAGGATCCGGGGAGGGGAGCCGGAGGGCCGGGAAGCGAGGTGCCGGAGGGCCAGCTCGACGATATGCTCGGTCTCGGGGCGGGGAATGAGAACCCCCGGGAAGACGGAAAAGGTTCGGCCGAAAAAGGTGACCTGCCCCGTGATCTGATGGTGGGGTTCCCTGTTCGACCTCCGATTGATCCAGTCCCTGTAGTGACGTGCGGCACCAAGGTCCAGGGCTTCCTTCGACCTCGTCCAGGGCGACGTTTCTGAGCCGAGAAGTGCGGACATCAGGGCGCGCGATTCGCGTTCCGGTTCGTCGAGTGCCGAGAGTTTTTTCTTTCCCCACAGGAGCCAGTCTCCGATGGAGCTCTGGCCCGAAACGGGCTCTTCAGCAGAAATTCTTGATTTCCTCGGCCCGGTCGTGGGCCCGGAGAGCGTCAACGAGAGGCTCGATCTCCCCTTCCATCACCCGGTCGAGCTGGTAAAGCGTCAGGCCAATTCGGTGGTCGGTAACCCTGTTCTGGGGGAAGTTGTAGGTTCGGATCCGTTCGGAGCGATCGCCGGACCCTACAAGGGTTTTTCTCTGGGAGGCGATCTCCTGATTCTGGCGGGAGACCTCCTGCTCGAGAAGTCGGGATCTGAGAACGGCCATGGCCTTGGCTCTGTTTTTTAGCTGGGAGCGCTCATCCTGGCAGCTTACGACGATTCCTGACGGGATATGGGTGATGCGTACGGCGGAGTAGGTGGTGTTTACGCTCTGGCCCCCGGCTCCGGACGAACAGAAGGTATCGATACGGAGATCCTTCTGCTCGATGGCCACTTCGACCTCGCTGGCCTCGGGGAGGATCGCCACTGTGACGGTGGAGGTATGGATACGCCCTCCCGCCTCGGTGAGCGGGACGCGTTGTACCCGGTGGACGCCGCTTTCGTATTTGAGACGGCTGAAGGCGTTCTTTCCCTGGATGTAGATGATGAATTCCTTGGTCCCGCCGATGTCCGTTTCATTGGACTCCATGACCTCGGCGCGATAGCCTGCCTTCTCGACAAAACGCAGGTACATCCGTCCGAGTTCGGCGGCGAAGAGGGCGGCCTCCTCGCCACCGGCTCCGGCGCGGATTTCGATGAAGAGATTGCGTTCATCCCTCAGGTCTTTGGGAAGGATGGCATCGACGAGGCGAAGTTCCGTCCCCTCGAGGGTCTCCCTGAGCCTGCGGTCCTCTCCCGACACGAGGTCCGCCATCTGCGGATCGTCCCGGATCTGGTCGAGATCTGCCTGTTCCTTGCGGAGCTTTTTCCACTGATCGTAGAGCTCGACAACAGGTGCGAGCTCTGCCTGATCCCGGGCAAGCTTCCTGTACTGGTCAGGCGAACGCGCGATCTCGGGGCTCGCCATCTTTCCGGAGAGCTCGTCGAAGCGGTCCCGCATTGACTGGAGCCTCGGGATGATTTTTTCAAGAATTCCGGGTGTGACGTCCATGAAGCGAGAGTCCTCAGCCTTTTTTTGCGTCTTCTTTCCGGTATTTCTTCATGAAGCGCTCCACGCGACCTTCGGTATCAATGATCTTCTGCGTCCCGGTGAAGAAGGGATGGCACATGTTGCAGATATCGAGGTGAAGGTTTCCCACGGTGGT
The DNA here is from genome assembly GCA_027366615.1 of Nitrospirota bacterium. Classification (GTDB taxonomy): domain Bacteria; phylum Nitrospirota; class Leptospirillia; order Leptospirillales; family Leptospirillaceae; genus UBA4572. The sequence goes on from DAHXNG010000042.1 coordinate 16,748, forward strand.
GCGGGTTTCGAAGACGCTTCCACAGGCACAGTTGACCTGGGCGGTGTTGTAGTTCGGATGGATTCCTTTTTTCATCTCAAAAATCTCCCTGAAATGGCCAATCGGCCTTAGGCGGTGATTGATTAAGGAGGCTTTCTCAGCCCTTCATCATCTTTTCGAGAAAGTCCTTGTTGCTACGGCTCCCCTTCATGTTGCTCAGGAGATACTCCATATCCTCCTGGGCGTTGTTGGAGTTCATTGCCTTGCGAAGTATCCATATTTTATTGATATCGTCCTTGTCCAGCAAGAGCTCTTCTTTCCGGGTACCGGAGGTCGTCGCATTGATCGCCGGGAAGATGCGCCTGTCGGCCAGGTTCCTGTCAAGGTGGAGCTCCATGTTTCCGGTTCCCTTGAACTCTTCGAAGATGACATCGTCCATCCGGCTTCCCGTGTCGATCAGTGCGGTGGCAATGATGGTAAGGCTTCCCCCCTCCTCGATGTTCCGGGCCGATCCAAAGAAACGTTTCGGCCTCTGGAGTGCGTTGGAGTCGAGGCCGCCGGAGAGGACCTTGCCCGAGGGAGGGGTGATGATATTGAAGGCCCGGGCGAGACGGGTGATGCTGTCGAGGAGGATGACGACATCTTTCTGGGACTCGGCCAGGCGCTTCGCCTTTTCGAGGACCATCTCTGCCACCTGAATATGCCTTTGCGGGGGCTCGTCGAAGGTTGAGCTTACGACCTCTCCCTTGACCTGGCGGATCATGTCGGTGACCTCTTCCGGACGCTCGTCAATGAGAAGCACGATCAGCGAGATCTCTGGGTGGTTTTTTGCAATGGCCTTGGCGATCCCCTGAAGAAGGACTGTTTTTCCCGTGCGGGGAGGGGCGACGATCAGTCCCCGCTGTCCCTTTCCGATGGGTGTCAGGAGGTCGATGACCCTCATCGAGAGATCCTCCGGAGAATTCTCGAGGCGGATCCGCTCCATGGGGTACAGGGGGGTCAGGTTGTCGAAGAGAATCTTTTCCCGTCCGACCTCCGAGTCCTCGAAGTTGACCTTTTCGACCTTGAGCATCGCAAAGTACCGCTCACCTTCCTTCGGGGGTCGGATCTGTCCCCATATTGTATCCCCCGTACGAAGGTTGAATCGGCGGATCTGGGAGGGAGAGACATAGATGTCGTCCGGTCCGGGAAGGTAGTTGTAGAGAGGAGAGCGAAGAAATCCGAACCCGTCTTGGAGGGTTTCGAGCACGCCTTCTCCATAGATGACCCCGTTCTTTTCGGACTGGGCCTGCAAGATGGCGAAGATGAGATCCTGCTTCCGGAGGTTGACCGCCCCCTCGATGTGGTAGGCCTTGGCCACATCGGTGAGGTCGGCAATGCTCTTTTCCTTCAGTTCTGCGAGGTTCACGCAGTTTTCTTTGTCGTCCATCTTTCTGGAGCTCCTCCGTCGTCTTCGGGAAGACGTGATTCGGGTGGCGGGTTCAGTGCGTTATTGTTCCGGCAATCTTCGGCAGCAGGTCTCGAGCTTCCTTTCTGTCCGGGAACCTGCCTGCGTCTGCCTTGCCTGGAGGACTACAGCTTGTCTCCAGAGAAATTTCTTTGGCATTCTTGCGCTATCTGACCATGACGGAAGAATCGCCGGAATATTTCCAGAGAGAGCCTGTACTTTCAGGTCTTTTCCAAGGACTTTTTCGGAAGGGAGAGGCGTGGTTGGCCGATGAAGTTTTCTCTTGGATGGGTGATCGTGAAGCGATCCCTTTGCCGGAAGGTTGGATCCGAAAAGGTGGCTTTTGGGGAAACGTTCATGCAACTGGATGCTTGGGACCACCTAAAGATTGAGTCAATGACGATTAAATATTAATTCCTCTCGGTTTGTCAAGATATTTTTGGAAGCAGAGAAGAAAAGTACAGGGAGAGGAGTTCCTCCCTGTACTTTCTGAAAAGGGGTATTACTTGGCTGCGGTGTTGAGGAATTCGGGCTTCAGGTTGCCAGCGGCCTCTTCCTTGACGGGCTGCTTGCTGACCCAGTCGGCCGAGCCTTCGACACAGGACATGTCGCCGCCGCATCCGAGGGATCTTTCATAAGTCACAGCTTCCCAAGCCTGCTTCTCGGTGATCTGGCCTGCGGTCACGAAACCGACCATGGCGGGCTGAAGGGGCGAGCCGTTGGCGACGACCCAGTACATCTCGCCAGCCGTGCGGGCCTGCTCGAACTTGGAGTTGGTGAAGTTGCGGGGAGCGGGATCCATTCCGGCCGCGCCAGGGCCGTTTCCGTCACCGGCTGCGCCGTGGCAGGTGTAGCACGTTCCGGCACCGTTGAAAACATCCTTGCCCTTGGCAATCATGTCAGCGGTCACGGCAAAAGGGGCCTTCATCGCTTTGGCTGCAGCGATCTGGTCGGCAGGGACGCGGGGCTTCAGGATGTCGAGCTCGCCAGCGTTGGCGGACATCGCGGAGAAACCGATGGCGGCCACACCGAGAACTGCCATTTTCCATGTTTTCATAAGACAGACCCTCCGTAGAGTTGATCATAAATTAATTGCATCGCAAATGGACGGAGTCAATTAAGATCGCTTTCTCAAACGAAAATCAGAGAGGATGGCATGATGACTTCCGGATTTTTGCGATGATTTGTTTGAGAAACATCGCACATTACATCATCCCCCTCTCTCATTGTCAAGGGTTATTCGTCCGTGAGCATGCAGGAAATTTTTGGGATCCGGACGGCGGAGTGGAAAAAATTCCCTTCAAATGGGGCCTAGTGGTTCATCCCTGGGGTGCAAAGGGGGCGGCTTGCGTCCGCGACCGTCTGTCTTCGATGCGGGATTGCCCTTTCCCTGTGAGTTCTGTATGATCCGCCCATGCCCTTTCTTGCCGGTGAACCCCTCATCCTCTATATGCCGAACGGACGCACGGTGTCTATTCCGGCGCTTTCTCCAGGGAAAAAGACCCACGTCGATGGGGTTCCTCTTCCCCATACCACACTTATGGAAACGGCCTCCGAAGGAATTCCCCTGACCCTTCCGAAGGGGGGATGGGTCCTTCCCTTCCGTCCCACCCATGCCGAGTCCCTGTCCAACCTCAAGCGACGGACCCAGATCATCTATCCTAAGGACCAGGGACTGATTCTTATGTGGGCGGATATTCGTCCCGGCCACAGGGTGCTCGAGTCCGGGATCGGAAGCGGGGCGCTCACCGTCTCTCTCCTCCGCATGGTCCGCCCCGGGGGGTCGGTCCTGTCGATCGAGAGACGTCCCGAGCATTCCGAAGAGGCACTGGCGAATCTTCGGACCCTTGATCCGGGGGGGGTGGCGGATCATGCACTGATGGCAGGCGACATGTACGATCCGGAGCTTTTTTCCGGTGACCGTATCAGGGAGGCTTCTTTCGACCGGATCATCCTGGACCTTCCAGAGCCGTGGAAGGCGCTGGATAATGTTCGGAAGGTTCTCCGTCCCGGCGGTATCCTCCTCACCTATGTTCCGACTCCGTTGCAGGTCCATACGCTCTCTCTGGCATTGCAGGAGTCAGGCTGCTTCCATCTTGTCCGGACGGTGGAGTCGATCGTCCGGGACTGGGAGTTCGGGGCCCAGAGTGTGCGCCCTGCCCACAGGATCATTGGCCATACGGGTTTTGTGACGACCTCCCGGTTCTCCCCTTCTCCTCTCCCCTATATCCCCTTCGAACCGCCTTTCTAGGAATCAGCCTCCCCTATACGTCAGTCCGGAGTGGTAGAGTTCTGGCCTTCTCTGCTCGAAAAAATCACTTTTGTCCGCGACTTTCTTCGAGAGTGCGTCGGCCGGGCGCAGGACGGCCGTGATGATTTCCGACTCCGACTGGCCCGCACGCGCCAGGACCTCGCCCTTCGGGCTCACGATCTGGCTTTCCCCGATGTACCGGAGAGGAGGCAGGCCTCCCCTGGCCTCCTCTCCGACGCGGTTGGCCGTGACGGTAAAGACCCGGTTTTCCACCGAACGGAGAATCATCCCCTGAGGACCGAAGGGGAGCACCCAGTTAGCGGGGTGGGCGACAACGGTCGCCCCCGATAGCGCCAGGGACCTGAGGGCTTCGGGAAAGAGCCAGTCGAAGCAGATCATGACTCCGAGGGGACCGAAGGGGGTCTCAACTACGGGAAGAGGGGAGCGTCCTTCGATAAAAAGGTCCCGCTCCCTGTCGAACAGGTGGACCTTGTCGTAGGAGACGAGGAGACTGTCTCCCGAGACGACCAGGGCTCCATTCGATACCCCGCCCCTTCTTCTGATCGGCACCCCCCCCACCACCACCGCCCCCGTTTCCCGGGAAAGTCGCGACAGGAATTGGAAGGTGGGTCCATCCTCCGGTTCGGCCAGCTCGGTTACCTCTTCTTTTGATAGGAACTGGTATCCCGTGGCAAAGAGCTCTGGGAGGACGATCAGGTCGGCCGTCGGATCTTTCCCGGCAAATATTAGCCCCTCGACCGACGTTCTGTTCGCCTCCGGCTGACCAAAGCCGGGGTTGTTCTGAACGACGGTCACCCTAATGGATCCAGAGTTTTGCATCAGGCCGCTCTCCTGTAGAAGATTGTCGTTTTTCTTGACTCGTGATAACATGGAGCCATTCTATCACGGTCCGGGGTCCTGGCCTTTTTCAGAATGCCGGCCTTTA
>DAHXNG010000062.1 GCA_027366615.1 Nitrospirota bacterium
ACACCGAAAACCTCCTGCCAGATCTCGGCAAGACGCCGGACCACCGTCTCCGGCGCCGGCCCTCCCGTGTGGGAGCGGCGGCTAACCGAGCCCGCAGGCGAAAGCGTCGCGGCATAGTCCGGAGGAAATCGGTCGCAGAAAAGCCTCAGGTCGGCGTCAGGAAGCCTCTCGAGAGCCAGGTTCCTCTCTGCGGCATGGGCCACGATCCGGCCGACGATGGCATGGGCCTCCCTAAACGGAACCCCCAGCCTGACGAGGTCTTCGGCGATATCTGTAGCAAGTAGCTCCGTCTTTGAAAGGATCTCTGCGATTCTTCCCGTCTCGAAGGACATCCCCTCCACCGCGAGGCTCATCATGCGAAGGGAGCCGGAGACGGTGTCGACGGCGTCGAAGAGCGCCTCCTTGTCCTCCTGCAGATCGCGGTTGTAGGAAAGGGGAAGGCCCTTGAGAAGGACAAGAAGTGCCGTATAGTCGCCGATGACTCGCCCCGTCTTCCCCCGAACCAGCTCGAGAATGTCGGGATTCTTCTTCTGGGGCATCATGGAGGAGCCGGTCAGCAGGCGGTCGGGAAGGCGGACCATCCCGAACTCCCGGGTCGACCAGAGAACCCACTCCTCTGCCCAGCCCGAGAGGTGGACCATGAGAAGCGAGAGCGCATGGAGGAAGTCGGCCACAAAGTCCCGGTCGCCCACCGTGTCGAGCCCGTTTCTCGTCACCCCGAAAAATCCCAGTTCGGCGGCCACCCCCTCCCGGTCGATGGGAAGGGTCGTCCCCGCGAGGGCCCCCGAGCCCAGGGGGCAGAGAGCCGCGCTCTCCAGAACTCCGAAGAGCCGTTTTCTGTCCCGCAGGAGTCGTTCGGCATAAGCCCCGAAGTAGTACCCCCCCGAGACGGGCTGGGCCTGCTGGGTATGGGTGTAGGCGGGAAGGATCAGCTCCCGGTAGCGGTAGCCTGCCCGAAGCGTCGCCCCCAGGAGCCGGTCGAGCTCCCGAAGGATCTCTCCGGCCGTTCTCCTAACGAAGAGCCGCAGGTCGAGTGCGACCTGGTCGTTCCGGCTCCGGGCAGTATGGATTTTGAGTCCGGCCGGACCGGCGTGGTGGACGAGGCGCTTTTCCACATGCATGTGGATGTCCTCCCAGTCGGTCCGGAGCTCCACCCCCCCGGACGAGAATTCGACCTCCACCTTGTCGAGGCCAGAGAGGATCAGGGAGAGCTCTTCAGCGGAGAGAAGGCCCACCCGGGCAAGCATGCGGGCATGGGCCCGGGAGCCTTCGATGTCCTCCCGAAAAAGCCTCTTGTCGAAAGAGATCGACTCGGTGAAGGCCTCGACCTCCTTGTCCGTCGACTCGGCAAAGCGCCCGCCCCAGGGTTTGCCCGGAAGGGGGCCTCCGTCCTTCTCCGTCACCCGGTCCGTCAAGGCGTAGCCCCCTCCTGGTCGGAAAAGAGCTTGAGCCTCAGGGCCTGGATGCGAATAAAGCCGTCGGCATCCGACTGGCGGTAGACCGAGTCGGTCTCGAAGGTGGCGAGATCCTTCCGGTAGAGGGAGTAGGGAGATCGCCGCCCCGCCACACGGATCCCCCCCTTGTAAAGGAGAAGCCGCACGTCGCCGGTGACCCGGTGCTGGGTATGGCTTAGGAGGTCGTAGAGGGCCAGCCGCTCCGGCGAGAACCAGAAGCCGTTGTAGATGAGGCGGGCGTACTGGGGCATGATCTGGGCCTTGAGCGCCAGAACCTCCCGGTCGAGGGTCAGGGTCTCGAGGGCACGGTGGGCGGCATGGAGAAGCGTTCCCCCCGGGGTCTCGTAGACCCCCCGGGACTTCATCCCCACGAACCGGCTCTCCACGAGGTCGATCCGGCCGATGCCGTGGAGGGCACCGAGGGTGTTGGCCTTCTCCATGATCTCGAGCGGGGTCAGAAGGGCCCCGTTTATGGCGATCGGAACGCCCTTCTCGAAGGAGACCGTCACCTCTTCGGGGGTCTCCGGGCCGGTCCGGGGATCCCGGGTCATCTGGAAGATCTCCTCCGGGGGTGCCACCCATGGATCCTCGAGGATGCCCCCCTCGTAGCTCGTATGGAAAATATTGCGGTCGACGCTGTAGGGTTTCTCGAGGGTCGCCGTCACCGGGATGCCGTTTTCCTTCGAATAATTGATGAGCTCGGAGCGGCTGGTGAAGTCCCAGAGGCGCCAGGGGGCGATGATGCGGATCTTGGGGTCGAAGTAGTAGCAGGCCAGCTCGAAGCGGACCTGGTCGTTGCCCTTGCCTGTCGCCCCGTGACTGACGGCATCGGCGCCCCGCTCGCGGGCGATCTCCATCTGGGCGCGGGCGATGAGGGGACGGGCAATCGAGGTTCCAAGCAGGTATCCGTCCTCATAAACCGCCCCGGAGGCGATCATGGGAAAGATGAATTCCCGGACAAAGCTCTCCCTGAGATCGACGACCACCACGTCGGAGGCGCCGGAGGCCCAGGCCTTTTTGGCCACCTCACCCAGATCCTCGCCCTGGCCCAGATCGGCGCAGTAGCAGATCACCTCGCACCCGTAGGTCTTCTTGAGCCACACGATCGCCACCGAGGTATCGAGACCTCCCGAATAGGCCAGAACCACCTTCTTCGGGTTCCCGGCTCCTGCCTTCTCCTTGCTCTGGCTCATTCCCCATCCCTTTCCATGCAGTACATCATGATGGCTTTCTGAAGCGGAAGCCGCGCGGCCGCCTGCTCGAAGACCCTCGAGCGCGAACCGTCAATGACCTCCGCAGTAATCTCCTTCCCCCGGTAGGCCGGAAGACAGTGCAAGACGATGGCGGAGGGATCGGCCACGGAAAGAAGGCTTTCGTCGATCACATATCCCAGGAAGGCCTTTTCCCGACGGGCCGATTCGGCCTCCTGCCCCATGCTGGTCCAGACGTCGGTGTAGAGAACGTGAGCCCCGCGGGCCGCCTCCTTCGGGTCGACCACCACGCGAACCGATCCGCCCGACTTCCGGGCCAACCTGTCGAGGGCAGCCACCTCCTCTTCAGGAAGACGGTATCCCTCCGGAGCCGCCAGGGTGAAGTGGACGCCGAGGAGCGCCGCCCCCTCGGCAAGGGATCTGGCCATGTTGTTCCCGTCTCCCACAAAGGCCATGGCGAGGCCTGTAAGACGGCCGAAGACCTTCTCCATGTAGTAGAAGTCCGAGAGGGCCTGACAGGGGTGATGGCCATCGGTGAGGCCGTTGATCACCGGGATCGAGGAGGACCGGGAGAAGGCCTCGATCCTGTCGTGGCCGAAGGTGCGGATAACGACCATGTCGAGATAGGCGCTCATGACCCGGGCGGTATCCTCGATCGACTCTCCCCGCGCAAGCTGGATGTCCGATCCGAGAAAAAGGCTCCCCCCGCCCAGCTGCCGGATACCGGCCTCGAAGGAAAGCCGGGTGCGCGTCGAGCTCTTTTCGAAGAGAAGGCCCACCGTCTTCCATTCGAGGGGCTTCCTGAAATCTTCGGGGGAGGCTTCGATCCGCGCCGCAAGGTCGAGGATGGCCCGGAGGGACAAGGGCGAATGGTCGAGAAGCGTCAGAAAGGAACGACCTGAAGTTTTTTTCACTTGACTCCTCCCGACGGGCGGCCCATGGAGGAAAAAACTCTGTCCGCCCGTTCGATGAAAAATTCGATCTCCTCGATCGAGAGGTTCACGGGGGGAAGGATCCGGATAACCTCGGAAGTGGCGGCATTGACCAGAACCCCCACATCGAGAAAGCGTGCCTTGACCTCGGAGGCCTGTCCGGGAAGGACAAGGCCGATCATCATCCCCCGGCCGCGAACAGAAAGGAGCCACTCCGGGTGGCGACGAGCCAGGGTTGCCAGCTCCTCCCAGAGGACAGAAGACATCCGGGCCCCTCCCGAGGGAAGGTAGCCCTCCTCGTAGAGCGATTCGAGGACGGCAAGCCCCGCCGCACAGGACAGGGGGTTGCCCCCGAAGGTCGAGCCGTGCGAGCCGGGCGGAAGGAAGGTCGAAAGCTCCTCCGTTGTCAGCAAGGCTCCCAGGGGAAGCCCCCCTCCCAGAGCCTTGGCCGACAGGAGCACGTCGGGCACTACGTCGAGATCCTGGTAGGCAAAGAGGCTTCCCGTCCGGCCGATGCCGGTCTGGATCTCGTCGAAGATGAGAAGGATCTGCCGGTCGCGGGTGAAGGTCCTAAGCTTTTTCAGAAAGACGGGGTCGGCCGGAATCACGCCCCCTTCGCCTAAGACGGGCTCGACAAAGATCGCCGCCGTCCGCTCCGTGACCTTCGCGAGGACCCCCTCAAAGTCGTTATAGGGGGCCCAGGAAAAACCCTCCGGAATTGGTCCGATCCCTTCGCGGATCTTCTTCTGGCCGGTCAGGGAGAGGGCGCCCAGCGTCCGTCCGTGGAAGCTCCCCTCAAGGCCAAGAAGGTCGTAGCGCCCGGAGGCGGCGCCGAAGCGCCGGGCGAGCTTGATGGCCGCCTCGACGACCTCCGTTCCGGAGTTGGCAAAGAAGACCCGGTCGGCGAAGGTTTCCCGCACGAGAAACTCCGCAAGGAGGATCTGGGGCTGGTGGTAGTAGAGGTTGGAGGTGTGAAGAAGCCGCTGGGCCTGCTTCTGGACCGCCACCGTCACCTTGGGGTGGCAGTGGCCGAGAACGTGGATCGCCACCCCCCCGAGAAAGTCGAGATAGGCATCACCCTCGACGGTATAGAGCCAGGAGCCCCTTCCCTTCCTGAAGACGAGCTCCTCGCGGGTCACATTGCCCATCAGGACCTGGCTCCCCCGGGAGACCCACTCCTTCATCGAAACGGGCCTTGCCTCCTTCTCGGCCCCCTCATCCTTTCTCACGTCCCTCTTCCTTTCCTGATCTCCCCGTTGTCCCCCGTCAAGCCTTTTCCCCCGAGCGATCCATCAGCTCCCGAATTCTCGCGATCTCATCGCGCGATCCGATCAGGACGACCTGGTCGTTGCCGCGCAGGACGCTCTGGGCGGTCGGAAGGACAAAGTTCTTACCTCCGGAGGGACGAATGGCGATAATGTGTGAACGAAACCCGTATTTTTTCGCGATCTCGGCGATCGAGTGATCACAGAAAGCCGACTCCTCCGGGATGACGAGCTCCTCGAATGAGAGTCCCATCCCGTCCCTGCCGCTCACAACGTCCATGACATCGAGAAGGGTCGGCTGGGTCAGCGCCATGACCATGCGGTGGCTCCCGAGGATGAAGGGGGAGACGACCTTGCTGGCCCCTGCCCGAAGGAGCTTGGCCTCGGTCCGGGAGTCGCTGGCGACCGCGATGATGGTGAGTCCCGGATGGTCGATTCTCGTGCTCATCACGATATAGGCCGCATCGGCAACCCGGGAAGAAAGGGTCACGAGAAGGGCCGATGCCCGGTCGATGCCGGCCTTCTTCAGCACTCCCTCTTCGGTGGCGTTCCCGATGACGACGGGGTATTTCAGGTCGAGGATCTCCTTGACGAGATCGGGATTCTCCTCGACGACCACGAAGGGGATCCCCTGGGCATGGAGGGCTGGAACCGTCAGCGACCCGATCCGCCCGAAGCCGCAGATGATCACCTGGTGCTCCATCTTGTCGATCGTCCGCTCCATCTTGCGGCCTCCCCAGAAGTTCTGCAGATGCCCTTCGAGAATCGTCTCGGAAAGGGTAGCGATGGCGTAGCCGAGCGTTCCCACCCCGACCACGATCAGCCCCATGGTAAAAAAAATGCCGGAACGGTCCAGGGGGTGGACAGTCTGATACCCGACCGTCGAAAGGGTGATGACGGTCATGAAGAGGGCGTCGAGCCATCCCCAGCCCTCGATTTCCATATAGCCGAGCGTCCCGCCTCCGATAAGAAGGACGAAGAGAAGAAGGGAGAGGCGGAATCTCTGGATGGGAGTCACGAGCGCCCCTTTGGACGTCTAGGCTTCGAGAAGTCCGGCAAGCTTCCGTTCGAGATCTTCGGGTGTGATCCGGTCCCGGAGGTACTTGACCCAGAGGATCTTCTCCGCATCCCGATAGCGGCAGTCGATCACCCCGGACATCTCTCCCATCTGGCGTATGACGGGCAGGGGATCATGGAGCCCCTCCCCGACGGCCCGCTCGAAGGTCTCGAGAAGGTTCGGGTCGGTGAGCCCGAGGGCGATGACAAGCCAGACCACGGAGATCAGGAGAAGACCTGTAAAGAGGGCCGTGTTGGAAACGGAGACAAGCCCTCCCCCCAGAACCCCTCCGATAAAGGCCCCCATGAATTGGCTCATGTTGAAGACCCCCGAGGAGGTCCCGCGGGTCCGGGTCCGGACGAACCGGGTCATGATGGAGGGCATGAGAGGCTCAAGAAGGTTGAAGCCGACGAAGAAAACGGCGAGTCCCGCGATCAGCCCCACTTCGGTCTGGTAGCCCGCAAGGAAGATCACGAAGCTTGCGACGATGAGGCCGACGGCGATCTGGAATGCGAGCTTCAGCTTCTTGCGCTTTTCGGCCACGATCATGGCCGGAACCATGAGGAACATCCCGCCCAGGATCACGGGAAGATAGACCTTCCACATCCCGGAGGGCGGAATGTATTTCTGCAGGAGCACGGGGAAGCTGACGAAGACGGCCGTCAGGAAGAGATGGAGGGCGAAGACGGAAATGTCTATCCGGAGGAGTGCGGGATTTTTCAGGACGTATCCCAGCTGGGAGAAGGAAAGCTCCATCTCGTTCTTGTGGACCGCCCCCACAGGGGATGGTACCACGAAAAGAATGATGGCGATGCCAAGAAGGGCCAACGTCGCGGTGAGCCAGAAGAGCGAAGAGACCCCGTAGGAGGCGCCGACGATCGGCCCCACCACCATGCCGACAGCAAAGGAAAGTCCGATGGAGACCCCGATACCGGCCATGGCCCGGGTCCGGTACTCCTCCCGGGTCAGGTCGGCCATGAGCGCAATCACAACCGAAGCGACGGCCCCTCCTCCCTGGACAAGGCGGCCGACGAAAAGACCAAAGACGCTATGGGCCGTCGCCGCCATGACCGACCCCACGGCAAAAATAACAAGGCCCGAAACGATGACGGGCTTTCGTCCGAAGCGGTCGGAGAGCATGCCGAAGGGAACCTGGAAGATTGCCTGGGAGAGGCCATATCCTCCGAGAGCCAGACCCAGCCAGAGGGGGTCGGCCCCGGGAAGCGCTCTCGCATAGAGGCTGATCACGGGCAAAACGATAAAAAGCCCGAACATACGAATTGCAAATATGAGGCTGAGCCCCGCAAGCGTTCTCTTCTCGAGCGGGGTCATGCCTTCCTTTTCTGCCATGAGGCGATCCTTTCGAAATTTCTTCTTGTTTCTCCGGTCGATCCCTCGCCTTCTTCTCCAGGAAGACCTGCGGGAAGAGACGGGATACATCCTTTCAGAATACCTGCAAGCGCCATAACAGTTCAAGCGGTTTTTGAAATTATTGGAAGACGGGGAGAGGCGATATATCCGAACAGGGAGCCCCTCAAACCGCCTCTCGGGAAAGATCGTAGACACCCCCTCCGGAGACGCTCATCCGGAAGGAGCGGCCCCGGAATGCGAGCCGTCACGAGTTCCGGGGCACCTTCCCTTCCGGGCTTCCTCGGACCGGTTCGGTCTTAGCCAAAACAATCACTCCTTGTTTACGGTGGTTTCCGAACGCATTCCTCGGAGACCTCCCGGTCTGCAAATCAAGAAGATCTCAATCCACTGACCGTCTTGCTCCCATTTTCACACCGGCACTCCCTTACCTGAACACGACTCTTCTCTGATTTGACAGAAAAAAATAAAGGATGTAAATTTCACCCGAAAGAGACCTTTCCTTCCCAGTAAATAGATAATAAATTGCTATACATTAAAACATGTAAACGACATAAAGGTTTGCAAAAAATAATTTTTTACAAAAATTTTATCAAATTTTCAATGTCCAACAGGGACAAAACCTCAAACATCGTGGGGAGCCTCCGAATGCTCCAAAGAAACAGACCGCAACTCCAAACCCGCCTCGCGAAAAGGGGGAACGAACAGGCTCCCGGTCCGGAACGCAAATATTCGGTGGAGTCCTCTTTGCGTCCCACCCGAACGGTCCTCGCCCCTCTTGCCGGAGGGGCGTCACGTCCCCCTGCGAAAAAAACAGGCGGACTAACTTTTTAGCGGAGCCAATAAAGAATTTTGGAATTCGACCGAAGAGATCTTGAAGAATCGGCAAAACCCTTCGCCCTCGGGAAATAACGGCTCAAGGAGAAGCCGTTTCCGGATCGCCGGAAGCTTGAGGACGGCCCGAAGGACGAACCCTTTCGTAAAGGAGACACCCATGTGGCATCACAGTCGGCTCAGAATGGCACGCACCGCGCTCCTCGCCCTTGCCGTCCTCGCCGTTTCCGCAGTTTTCCCCCCGGTCTCCCGGGCTCAGAGCTCCGGTGCGGGAGCGTGGAACGTTCTTCTCTTCGGGAACTACGACTTTACGTCTCCCGACACCGGCAACGCCTTCGCGAACCTGCCGTCGTCCTTCACCTCCCCGACATGGAACAAATATCTGGGCAACGGCTACGGGGGAGGTGTCGGAGTCGTCTACTGGTTCACGGAAGATGTGGCCTTCCGGGCCGAGGCGCAGGCCGGCCTCTTCAACGCCGGAACCTCGCCCTTCTTTACCTCCGGCGCCCTGGAGTCGGCCCCCGTGACCGGCGGGGTCGAAGTCAAGCTCATCGGCGATCCGGATTATTTTCTGTATCTGGCGATCGACGCCGGGGTCGCCTACGAAAACGCCCTCCAGAGTCCGGGCTTTTTCGCGAAATCCTCAAACCACGCATGGTCGAGCTACGCCGATGCGGGATTCGGCCTCAACCTCGACTGGGTCTTTGTCGAGGTCAAGGTCGCCTACCTACCGGATGCCGTGCCGAATTCCCCCTACCAGCAGGGAGCCTTCTGGTATGTTCCGGTGACGGCAGGCTTCAATTTCTGATGGCACGCGGCAGGCTGTAATCTGCCGCCTTTGACAAGAGGAAGGCGATTTCAGGAAAGCCCGCCCAAGGCGGATTTGCCTGGAATCGCACCACTGCATGCAAGGAGGAAGATCGATGGACATCGGAACACAACAAAAGGATTTCAAAGGCGAGAGGAACCGCCGCTCCCCCTTCCGGAGATCTCTTCTCGCGGCAGGGATACTCGGGAGCCTTTGCCTGGCCTCCTGCGGGGGAGGCACGAACGGAAGCGCGGGCCTCTCCGCGGGGGTCTACTCCTCGGGGGCTTCAGGGGGAGCCACGGCCATGGCTGCGGCCCCTATCTCCGGGTCGACGACCACCGCGACGATCGATGCCACCCTCTACTACCAGTCGGACGGGACAATCACCCTCGTCGACCTGACCAACATGCTCACCTGCACGGGGACCGGAGCGACGCTCTCGGGATCGACCCTTTCGGGAACCCTGACCTGCGTGGGATCACAGGGCAAATTCACCAATGTTTCCTTCACCGGGACGATAAGCGGGTCGACGATTTCCGGATCCTATACGATCACAGGGCAGTCTGCCCAGACCTTCACGATCGGATTCTCCAATGTCACCTCCCAGCCGGCCGTTTCCATCGACAGCCAAACCTTTAGCGTTCCGGCAACGGGGTGCGCCACAAGCGGATCGGCCTTCGGCGTCTGGAACGGCGAGATGGTCATGTGTCCCGCCTCCGGAACCAGCATCTCCATCGGATCGAGCGGGAACATTACCGGGGGAACCCTCAAATTCACTCCCCCGAATCTCCCGACCCAGACCATCGCCCCAAATTGCACGCTGTCAATCACCAACTTCATCCAGACCATCACCTTTACAGGGGGCACAATCACACCCCTTACGGGGCTGACCAATGTCTACTCTGTCTCGAACATGACCGGGACCGAGTCGGCGAGCATGGACTTTACCCTCAGTTCCGGATGCTCCTCGACTATAAAGTCCAGCTTTCCTGCCAGCATGAGCATTTCAGGATCGACTTTTACAATGACATCGGGAACGGCCTCCGTGGTCGACATGAACGGAACCCACGTTCTGGTGGTCGGAGGATCGGTGAGCGTTCCGGCCCAGACTGTGAACGGAGTAAGCCAACCCGCTTCGACCTTCAGCGTCCCGAACACCGCCCTCTGAGTGTTCGCGTCCGTCGAACCCCGGACAATGGGTTCCCAGGAGGTCTTAGGGCCCGTTTGACAATAAGTTGCCCAATGGCAGATCCCGATAGTGCCTATTTGCCGAAAATCGGAAAGCGTAAACTTAAAGGTTATTGCTAAACGGGCCCTTAGAGTGCTTCAAGGGGGAGCGCGGATCGAACGATCCGCCTCCCCTTTCTTAGTTCGGGCCTCCCTCCCTCATATCCTCTTCCAAATCCGGCGGGCATCCTTGCCGAAAAAATTGACAAACAACCAATGAGACATTAAAATTTTGACGGATTGGGAACTTTCGACGCAAGGGGAAAGAGGCGTTCTTCTCGCGCACGAAAACGGGAGAAGACTCTCCCGCATTCCTCGACGAGCCGAAGCCCTCCCCCAAAAATCGCCTCTCGCAAGGAGCGAGATCGTGCCGACCCACGAAGAACCCTCTCCCCCCGAGTCGACCGAGACTCTCTTGAGTCCCTTCGTCCCTCTTATGGACGCCGCCACAGACGGACTCTATATCCTCGACGCCGACGCCCGTCTCGTCCTTGCCAGCCGTTCTTTCGCCCGGATGCTGGGGTACGCCCCCCCGGACCTTCTCGGTCTCCCTGTTTCGAGGTGGAATGCCGGCTTCGACGCCGACGAACTCGCCAGAAAATTTTCGGAGCTCTTCGCCCTCCCTTCCGGCAAATCCCTCCTCTTCGAGTCGGTCCACCGGAAAAAGGACGGATCCCTCTTCCCCGTCGAGATCCACGCCTCCTCCATCCTTCTGGGAGGAAGGCGCTTCGCCTTCAACTCTTCCCGTGACATCTCCCGCAGGAAAAATGCCGAACGCCACATCCGGCGCCTCTCCGGCTTCAACGCCCTCCTCGCCCGCGCCAACTTGGCCGTGGCGGAGGCGAACGACGAGGCCGCCCTCTTTCAGGCCCTCTGCGAGGCGGCCGTCTCGGCAGGAGATCTCTGTCTGGCCTGGATCGGCGTTCCCGAAGAGGACGGCACCTTCCGGATCCTGGCCCGTTCGGGACCGGCCTCGGAATACCTTGACTCGGTCAAGATACCGGCCGACCCGGAAAAATCGGGGATCCTCAGCCTTTCGTGGCGCGCCTTCGTCTCGGGGACCCCCTTGTTTAACCAAGATCTCGGACGCTTTGTCCGGGAGGGTCCACCGTCGCTCGCCGGGATCTTTCGGGAAGCGGTCGGCACCTGGGAGGTCAGATCCTTCGCCGCCCTTCCCGTGACCGTCGACGGGCGTTCCCGAGCCCTCTTCGCCCTCTACCACCGGGAGACAGAGGCCTTCGATCCGGAGCTTGCCGCCGTTCTCGAAGAGGTCGCCCGAAGCGCCTCCCTGGGCCTTGCCCATATTGGCGTCCGGCAGAAGGAACTCAGAAGCCGTCTGCTCCGCGAGGCGCTTCTCGACAACACGCTGGCCGGTATCCTTCTTCTGAAGGACCTCTCCATCGTCGAAGCGAACGGCCGGGTCGCCGAGATGCTGGGATACGGCTCCCCCGACGAACTCGTCGGACGCTCTACCCGGATCTTCTTCCTCGACCCCTCCGAGTTCGACCATGTCGAAAAAGTCCTCGTCCCCGGACTTTCTTTCGACGAGCCGCTCGCAGTCGGAGAGATGCGACTCGTCCGAAAAGACGGCTCGCCGCTATGGATTGACGCCTCCGCCTCTGCCGTCCGGATCGGGGGCGAATCCCTTGTCGTTGTCACCCTCCACGACGTGACGCTTCGCCGCCAGCAGGACTTGAAGCTCTCGCGTCTCTCCGATTTTACCGTCCTTCTTGCACGAGCCAACCGGATCCTGGCCGACTCGGCGAAGACTTCCGACGTCGCCCGACAGATCTGCGAAACTGCCGGGAACCTTCCCGGAGCCCTCTTCGCCTCGATCGAGTCTTTCAGGGCGGACGGCTCGCTCGAAAGACTCGCCTCCTCCGACCTCTCCGGCAACTTCTTCGGCGGGAGTGTCTCCGCCGGGGAAGCGATGGTGATCTCCCAAGGCGAGCCCCGCTACGTCTTGGTTTGCGGACCGGCGCTCCGCGAGGATTCCCTCCCCTCGGACTCCTCGTGGGGAGACGCCCTTCCGGCCGGAGCCGCCGCTCTGGCCTCCCTTCCCCTCCACCGCCAGGGGGCTCCCTGGGGACTTTTTCGGCTTTTTCACCGGGATCCCGACGTTTTCGTCGACCCCGAGATCCGCACCCTTCTCGAAGAGCTCGCCGGAAACATCTCCCGCAGTCTCGACCGGATCGCGACGACGGAACGCGAGCGCCTCCTCTCCACCGCCCTCGCCTGCGTCTCCGACGGAGCCACCGTCACCGATGCAAAAGGGTTCGTCCTCTATGCGAACAGCGCCTTCTTCCGGATCACGGGGTTCTCTC
Organism: Nitrospirota bacterium; assembly: GCA_027366615.1. GTDB lineage: Bacteria > Nitrospirota > Leptospirillia > Leptospirillales > Leptospirillaceae > UBA4572. The sequence continues at coordinate 12,481 of DAHXNG010000062.1, forward strand.
CGGAGGAGGTTATAGGAAAGAACCTTCGCCTTCTCCAGGGATCGGGGACCGATCCGGAGACGGTGAGCAGGATCGGACAGGCGGTCCGGAAGGCAGAGGAGTTTCACGGGCAGATCCTCAACTTCAAAAAGGACGGAACGCCCTTCTGGAACCTGATGACGATCAGCCCGATCCGCGACACTAGCGGTGCCGTCGCCCATTTCGTGGGAGTCCAGCGGGACATCTCGGAAATCCGGAACCTCTCGGACCAGCTCGAGTATCAGGCCTTTCACGACCTCCTCACCGGCCTCCCCAACCGGCGCTCCCTCGAAATTCATCTCTCCCGAGCCCTTGTCCGGGCCCGGAGAAACGGAACGATCACGGCCGTCGGGATCCTCGATCTTGACGACTTCAAACCCGTCAACGACACCTATGGCCATCCGGCAGGAGATCTGCTCCTCCGGGAGTTTGCGGACCGGGCCCGTGGGACCCTCCGCGAAAACGACTTTCTGGCCCGCCTGGGAGGGGACGAATTCGTCGTCGTGATCGAGGATCTCGATCCCCAGAGCTTCGCCCCGTCTCTTTCCGCGATGCTTTCGCGACTCCACCGGTCGGTCGAGATTCCCTTCGACCTGGGCTCGGGCCGAGAGGGCAAGGTGGGCATGACTCTGGGCCTCGCCCTCTTTCCCGCCGACGGACAAAACGGCGACGAGCTCATACGGATCGCCGACGCTGCAATGTACCAGGCCAAGGAACGAAAGACCAGGGGAGGGTCCTGGTGGCAAAGAGGGCCCCTCTCGGGGGGAGTCCCGGGGCCCGAAGAACCCTTCGATCCCTACGGCCCCCATGCCGCCGTTCTCCTCGACGAGAACCGGGAACCTCTCCGCCGCCTGCTGGACCGCTTCGTCCGCGATTTCTACGACCGGCTCTCCGGAGACCCAGAGGCGGAGAAGATCCTCTCCAGCCTCTCTCCGGACGAACTCTCCGTGCTCAGGATCCGACAGGCGGAACACCTCCTCTTCCTCCTCGACCCAGAGACGACCCGACAGGCGGTGCTCGAACGGGCCGAAAGAACGGGAGAGACCCATGCTCTCGTCGGACTCGATTTCTCCCTTATTCTCCAGTCGAAGACCCTCTACAGCAATTTGCTCGTCGAACACCTGACGAAGTCCCGACTCTCTCCTCGCGACCGCTACCGGATCTACCTCGCCGCCGACAGCCGCCTCCAGGACGATATCCGGGAGGAGGTCCGGACCGGAACCTCCGTTCGGGGAGCCTACTTCGACCTCCTCTCCCTGCCCCTTCCCCAGGCGGGGGCCCTCTGGCTCGACGCGGCCCGGCGCGAGATCGAAAACATGGCCAGCCTCCCGGGAATTCGTTGCACGCTCCTTCTCCGCCCCGACGCCCAGGGAACCTTCCAGGTCGAAGGACGGGCAGGGATTTGCGCGACGGAGGCTGGCCTCATGATGGGATCCCCCGGGAGCGAACCGGTCGTCGATCCCTCCGATCCTCGAGGGAGGGGGATCGCCCCGGAAGCCTTCCGGACTCTCCAGATCTCGGTCTCCCGCTCCGCTTGCGGCGATCCCGGCCTTCTCCCCTGGCAAGACGCGATCAAAAAGCTCGGCATTCGTTCCGGCCTAGCCATCCCGGCCGTCAACGCCTCCGGCCAGGCGGTCGCGGTTGCGGTTCTTTTCGGAGGGTATCCAAACCAGTTCAGTTCCTCTTGGACAAGCCAGTTCGCCCAGAGCCTCCGGCATCGGCTGGAGCAGGTCTGGTCTCTCTGCAATGCACCGGTCGAAGTCATTTCCCGAGAGGAGGCCGAAGAGTACCGGAAGGAGCTTTATTCGGGCGGTCTCTCCATGTACATGCAGCCTGTCGTCGACCTGAGAGACGGCGCATTCGGGAAGGTCGAGGCCCTGGCCCGACTCGTTCGGCCCGACGGGGAGATCGTCTCTCCCGACCGATTTCTCCCCGTCCTCTCCGGAGCCGACCTCAACTGGCTCTTTCGGGAAGGGCTCGACTTGTCTCTCGGCCACATCGCACGATGGGACAGGGAAGGTCTCGCAATCGACCTGTCGCTCAACATCTCTCCGATCACACTTCTCGAACCCGACTGCCCCGCATGGGTCGCGACCTCTCTCGAAAGACACGGGATCCTCCCTTCCCGACTCTCCCTCGAAATTCTCGAAAACCGGGCTCTCGATCGTCCGGAACAACGCGAAGCGATCGCGAAGCTTGTCGCCGCCGGCGTCCGAATCTCGATGGACGACCTGGGCGCGGGATACAGCAGTCTCCAAAGGCTTTCGAGCCTCCCCTTCGACAAAATCAAGGTCGACCAGTCCCTTCTGGCCCACATCCGGAGCCTCCCTCTCGAAACTCTCGGCATTCTGGGAACCATCATCCAGATGGGACGGGAGCTAGGGTACGGCGTGGTCGTGGAAGGGCTGGAAGACGAAGGAATGATCGAGACCGCCTCGATCCTCGGGGCTCGGTACGGCCAGGGATACAGCCTCGCTCGCCCTATGCCGGCAGAAAAAATCGCCGCATGGAGCACTGCCCGACACTCTCCTGTTCCGACCCGCACGATCAAAAGTTGGCTCGGGGCCCTCGCCTCCCACTGGCACTTCATGCACAACGAAGAGGCCGCCCGCCTCCTTCCCCTTTCACATTGTCCCCTGACGCTCTTCTTCCAGGAGAAGAAACTGGAAGGAAGCCCCCAGGCCTCCTGGCACGCCTCCCTTCACGAACGGAGCGAGGATCGGGGGAACCTGGGCCAAAGACTCACCGACTGGCTCGTGGAAAAGGTGCGGGAAGAAGGAAGACGGGAGAGGGGAGAGGGGGGACGAACAACCCCGTGAATAGATACGGCTCTACTCGAAAATCGGAGCGAGTTTTGCCAGCACTTCTTCCATGATCGATGCTGGCAAAGTGTCCACCTTGCGCGCATTGCAAGCGCCAAGATCAAGCACGCGGGGCTGATCGCAGCGAACGACGCCGGTTATCTTGGTGCCAGCGAGGGGGACAGCGAACCCAATGCGTCGGGCGAAGTCGCCGCCGCTGGTGATCGGGCAGATCACCGGCAACCTGGTTGCCTCGTTGAACTCGTCAGGCGACACGACCAGGACAGGACGGCTGCCACGTTGCTCGCGCCCTTCGGTCGGATCAAGCGGAACCAGGAAAATATCGCCGCGCCTCATATCAACTCGCCGCCCACAGCGGGCGCATCGACCCACTCACGTTCTTCAGCCGATTGCGGCTGGGAATAGTCCGAGGCGGCCAGCAGTTCCGCAAGCGTGTAATGCGGCCTTGGATTCGGGTCGACCACCAGGCGGCCATCTGTAACAGATACGCCTACGGTATCCCCCGCTTTCAGGTGCAACTGATCGAGGAGCGCTGGAGGAACGGCCATCATTATAGAGCCTCCGACCTTGCGCAAATTGGCTGTGTGCATAATGTCCCTCCGTTTGGCTAAAGTTATATCTAAGTATAACCCATTTCAGTCAGAGTCGCACAACTCAAACCTGAATTGGAATCGACCGTCTCACGGGATCCAACGCCCGCATTGCCCTGTCGAAGGTTTATTCGGGCGCCGTGCGCGAAAGAGATGCGCCTGATGATTGGCTAGGGGCGGGATTCGCGGAATCTCAAATTTGGCCATTGAGAGCCCGTGTGGTCGACAGGGTGCGTGGTCGCAAGTGTTCCATCGAGGCCCGGAAGATCGCAGCACCTTCCATTACTCAGGAGGCCGCAACCATGCTCACATCGACACCTTCTTCCAGATTTTGGAAATATCTTGACATACCAAGTGGTTCCATACATGGTTCTGAATCGACCGACGATAACGAGGCGGATTGAGGTAAAACAGGATTATGTTAATCTATATTCAGTTATATATGAAAGCAAATATAATCTGACATAAATATTTTGGGAAAATCCTCCGCAAGTTCTAGAGAAGAGCCTTCTTCTTACCGGCCTGCGCGGTGGCGACAAAACAGTTCCTCTGAGCGAAATGGAAAGAATGTCGAAAAACGACTTCGGCCTGTTTGTTAAAAAGGAGATGAGAAACGAAAAAGGAACCCGGAAGACTATCGGGGCGATGAGGAGGACGGTGCGGGGGTCTCGTGGGGATAGTTCGAAAAGGAATCGTTGCCCGCAAGGCCCCAGATCATGGAGCCAAGAAGCAACAAAAAAAGACCGATAACACCGGCCAATATAAAAAATATCGGCCGGGCATCGGTCCACATCTTCTTGATTTCCGAGACAAGGCGCATCAGACGGTCACGACCGAAACGATTGCCACGGAAAAGAGACTACTTGGCGTCGGGGTTGGAGTAGATCGAGGAGATCGCCATAAACCAACCTGCGACGATGGCAAACCCGAGGGCGACCGGAATCACATACTCGAGCGCCGTCCAGTTTGCAACGGTTTGGATAGGAGCCATTCTGGAACCTCCAGTCAGGATAATGTAAGAGTTCAGGCGGCAAAAGTGGCAACGCCGTTTCGTAAAGAATACTCCACGACACAGAAATTCGCAACCCCTTCGGGCTGAAGCAGAAAGAAATTATTTTCTATTTCTGTACCGGGTAGTTAAATGATTCCCCCGGGTCGGAGAAACCCCTCTACCGCCCGTAGCGGCCGACGAGGCG
>DAHXNG010000085.1 GCA_027366615.1 Nitrospirota bacterium
GTGAAGACGGCCGACCGGTACTGGGTGCCGATATCGGGCCCCTGACGGTTTTTCTGGGTCGGATCGTGGGCCACCGAGAAGAAGATCCGGAGCAGTGTGCCAAAGGAGACGACCTGCGAGTCGAATGTCACCTCGACGGCCTCCGCATGGCCCGTCCGTCCTGTCGAGACCTGGTCGTAGGTGGCGGTTTTGGCCTCTCCTCCGGCATAGCCCGAGACGGCCTTCACAACTCCCCTGACGTTGCGAAAGACGGCCTCGACGCCCCAGAAGCAGCCTCCGGCCAGAACGGTCTTCATGGTTGCCCCGGGGGGGATGTCCCGGTCGGGGGGCGGCAGGGGGGAGACTGCCGGGGCCTCTCCGAAGCAGCCGATCGAGGCGGCAAAAAAGACGGTGGAGCTGAAAAGGGAGTGGGATAGGCTCATTTGGGCCGGTTCTCCTCTGACAGGGGCACAAAGTCGAGTGCCGAGCGGTTGATGCAGTAGCGCAGTCCCGTGGGGGCGGGTCCGTCGGGAAAGAGATGTCCGAGGTGGGCGTCGCAACGGGGACAGAGAACCTCCGTCCGTCGCATGCCGTAGCTCGTATCCTCCCGGGTGGCGACGTTTTCCGGGGCGAGGGGAGCGGTGAAGCTCGGCCATCCCGTTCCGGAATCAAACTTGGTCATGGAAGAAAAGAGAGCGGTGCCGCAACAGATGCACCGGTAGAGTCCTGCCTCATGGCTGTCGTATCCGGGAACCTTGAACGGAGGGTCTGTGGCATGTCGTCGCGTTACGGCATAGGCCTCCGGGGAGAGACGGGCCTTCCATTCGTGGTCTGAGTCGAGGCGGGGGAGAGATCGGAGGCCCAAGGGCGTTCCCGTCGGGGAGAACTCCGCAATGGGCACTGTCTCCTGGTGGCGATCGGGTTGGCTGAGGTCTCCGGTCATGGCGAGGTCCTTGTCGTTTTTTGGGGGATGCATTTGGCTTCTCGAACGAGTGCCTTATTCCCAAGATAAGGCCGGAGCTGCGTTCTGGTCAATGAAAAAAACTCTCGTCCTCCCGTCTGAGGCGGGTCAGGAGGCCGTGGCGGCGTTCGTAGAAGGTCCCGGGCGGAAGGGGAACGCTGTGGGAAGCGGGGGCTTCGAGCTGGGCGTAGACCTCGTTTTTGTCTTCGCCCGCCTGACAGATCTCCCGGATCTCGAGGCCCACAAGCCCCAGAAAGCGGAGATCCTCGAGGACGAGCATGAGGGAGGCCGGAGAGAAGGTGTGGCAGTGGGCGTCGCGGTAGACCTCATCGGGTGACTCCGTCTGCTCTTTCCATGCCGCGAAGCTCTCTGAAAGCTCCCGGCGGGGGGTGAGATCCTCGGGCAAAGTCCCGAGGGGGAAGCTCGTCAGCTCCCGTCCCTCTTTTTCAAGGCGGCAGGCCATCGATCGGTGCTCGAAAACTTGAGTCCACGTGGGCCGGGTCCGTTTTTCGAGATAGGCGGCAATCAGGTCGGCGGTGGTCGAGGCGGGACGAAAGTAGTCGAAACAGGCTCGCCGGTCGGGCATTGTGAGGAAAAGGGATCCTCCGGGAGCGAGAAGGGACTGACAATCGGAGAGAAATCTGACCGGGTCCGGAATGTGTTCGATGTTGTGGGCGGAGATGATGTAGGAAAGGGTTCCCGGGACGCCTCCTTTGGAGCGGAAGAGAGGCAG
>DAHXNG010000114.1 GCA_027366615.1 Nitrospirota bacterium
AGGCCATCCGAGGCCTGCTCCGCGCGTCTTGCCGCCGATCGCCTCAGGCTTTCGCTAGAAGGCCGTTAGAGCTTTCATCGCGAGGCGCGGGGATCTCCCTTGAGTGCCGTGGGGGGGGGAGAGCGGGTTCTCTCCCCGGTCAGGAGGGGGCGGGAGGTCTTTCCTGGTCTCCCGCCCCTGCCCGGAAGGTGTCGCGCATGCGAAGAAGGAGGGGGCGGATCATGTCCATCTCCTCCGGGGCGAGGCTTCTTTCGAAGTAGCCTTCGAGGTGGCGGATGTGGCGGGGGAAGACCTTTTCGTAAAGGGCGTCCCCCGCCGGAGTCAGGCGGATGATCTGGCCGCGCTTGTCCTGGGGGTTCAGGGTTCGGGTGACGAGCTTCTTTTTTTCAAGCCGCGTGAGAACGCCGGTCAGGGTCCCCTTCGTCACCAGCGTCTCCTGGGCGATATCGGTGCAGCGAAGGCCCTCCGTCCTTCCGAGGGTGACGATGACGTCAAACTGGCCGCGCGTCAGCCCCATCGAGGCGATGTTCCGGTCCGAGACCTGAAGAAAGGCCTGGTAGGCCTCGACAAGAGGCCTTAGGATCTTGAGAAAATGCGGATCGGGGAAGGGGAGGCCGCTGGGGGACTGGGAGGGACATCCGCCCCGTTTGGAGTCTTCCGAGGGTTCTGAGACCCTGGATCTACTTGACGGTGAGCGTGCCATGTGCGGTCCCCGGGTGAAAGTCTCCAAAGTAGTCGTAGCGTCCCTTTCCAAGCCCCGAGACCGGGATGAGGACGGTCTGTCCGGGCCGGACGAGCACCTCGAAGCCCATGTCGTAGCTTTCAAACTCCTCCATCTGGGGGTCGAGATTCGTCACCCGGAAGACGATTGGCTCTCCCGGGGGGACGGTCAGGACAGAGGTTTCGAAGTGGTGTTTTAAAATGGTGACGGCGATGGTTTGTGGCGGGCCCGTGCTTGCGGCCTGGGCCAACCCGAAAGACGCCATCTGGGCCGCGAGGAGAACCGCCCGGATGCCAATCGCAAAGGTTCGGGAGGGGAGGGTGTCGATCCATCTTTTCATAGGATTTATTTTACCTGTGCTTGGAATCGTTTTCAAAAGGAGCCCTCCCGGATTTTTTCAGGGCTGTTGACGGGGAGGCAGGAGAAAGGCCGCTTAAGGTCGGACCGGCACCCTCCCATTGGCGGACCGACCCCCGGGCTATTCTTCACGGCGGGCTCCGGAGAGGCTTATCCCGCTCCCGATCCGGTGGACGCGGATCCACCAGGCAAGCATGATGCCGGTGTAGGCGAAGGTGGCGAGGACGACGATGAGGGAGGGACGGGCCCGGTAGCCAAAAAAGTCCGCCATGAACCCCCCGAACAGAGTGTGTTCGGGGAGGATGCGGCTCGTGTCCCAGAGCTGGCTCACAAGCGGGGGAATGGCCCCGATCATTACCAGCCGCCCGACCCCCGCCGAGACCATTCCGGCGGCAAAGAAGATGAGCAATACCGAAGTGATGGAGAAAAACTTGTCGAGGGGGATCCGTACGAGTCCCGTGAAGATCAGGACGACAATCCCGATGCCGGCCAGGACTCCGAGAATCCCGAAGGCGAGTTCCGATGTGCCGGACTCGCCGCTCTGGGTGACGATGCCCCAAAGGAAGAGGATCGTTTCAAGACCCTCGCGAAAGACGCCGAAGAAGGAGAGAAGGAAAAGCGCCCCGTGTTCACCCGACTCGAGGAGACGGGTGGCCCGGCCGGAGATCTCCCGGGAGAGGTTCCGGCCGTGGTAGTGCATCCAGACGACCATCGTCGTGAGGAAGAAGGCGGCGAGGAAGAAGACCAGAATGTCGACGCCGGTGCGGAAGCGGGTGGAAAAGAACGCCGGGATGTCCCGGGAGCCTGCCAGGACAACCCCGCAGAGTGCCAGTGCCGTGGCCACTCCCGCGATCACATAGCGCCGGTCGCTCGGGCGCCCCGCCTTCTTTACGGTCGTGAGAAGGATCCCGACCAGAAGTGCGGCCTCCAGGGACTCTCTCATGACGATCAGGAACGTTTCCATGACTCCTCCAAAAAATATGAGAATAACTATCATTTTTATAATACATTCTGGCGTCCCAAGCGTCAAGGGGCAAAGGTCCATGGGGCTATGAGTCCAAGGGGCTATGGGGCCATGGGACTATGGACCCATGGCTGGCTCGGATGTGTCTTTTGTATGGGGAGAAAGGCGATTTGGGATTGTCCGGAGGTATGGTAGACTGAGCGGTGTTCTTTCCTCCTCCACAACAACATGATTGAGGGTGTGTCTGATGAAGATAACGTTCCATGGAGCGGCGCGCCGCGTGACAGGTTCCTGCCATCAGGTGACCGCCGGCGGCCGGGAGTTTCTCGTCGACTGCGGCATGTTCCAGGGCCATGATGACCTGGGCCACGAAAACAGCCAGCCTCTCGGATTTGACCCGAAGGAGATCTCGGCCGTTCTCCTGACCCATGCCCATCTCGATCACTGCGGCCGTCTCCCCCTTCTCGTCAAGGGAGGGTTCCGGGGGCCGATCATCGCGACCCCCGCGACGCGGGACCTCACCTCCATTGTCCTTCTGGACGCGGCCCACATCCTGTCCGAGCATGCCCTCCACCAGGCCCGTCATGGCGGGGGAGCCCAAGCCCCTCTCTACACCGCGACCGATGTCTTCGACACCCTTCGCCTCTTTCAGATCCCGGCCGAGTATGGCGAACGGATCCCCCTGGCGCCGGGAGTCGAGGCCGTCTTCCACAATGCGGGCCACATCCTGGGGTCGGCCTCCGTCCAGATCATCGAGAGGCAGGGGAGCGTTCGGACCCGGACGCTCTTTTCCGGGGACCTCGGCTCCACCGGCCGATCCTTCCTCTCCCCCGCCGCCCCCCCTGTCGACTCCGATGTGGTGGTGATGGAGACGACCTATGGCGACAGGAACCATCGCTCCTACCAGGACTCCGTTGCCGAACTCCGGGAGACGGTCTCCGCCACCTTCAAGCGGGGGGGCAGCGTCCTCATCCCCACCTTCGCCCTCGAGCGCACCCAGGAGCTCCTTTACCTGTTCCGGGCCTGGGATCGGGAAGGGTTTTTTCCCTCCGATGCCCGGGTCTATCTCGACTCCCCCATGGCGATCCGGTCGACCGATGTCTTCGAGCGCTACTCCCGGGACTTTACTCCGGAGATCCGGGACATGCTCGACCGCCACGAGGATCCGTTCCACTTCGAGCGCCTGGTCATGGCCCGGTCGAGCGACGACTCCCGCCGGATCAATACGGCCAAGGGGCCGGCCCTGATCCTGGCCGGCTCGGGGATGCTCTCCGGCGGGCGGATGATGTACCACATCGAACGCGAGATCGAAAACCCCAACGCCTCCCTGATCTTTGTGGGCTATCAGGGGGAGGGGACCCTGGGCCGGACCCTGGTGGACGGTGCCCGGCAGGTCCGGATCCTGGGAACGGAGAGGCAGGTGCGGATCAACATGGCCATGATCAACGGCTTCTCCGCCCACGCCGACCAGAAGGATCTTTTGGCCTGGGGTCGCTCCATGGCGGTTCCCGGCCTTGCCATCCTCGTTCATGGGGAGGCCCGGTCGATGGAAGGGTTCAGGAAGGTTCTTCCGGAGATCGGGTGGAGTCGCTCGACCATGCCGGACAGGGGAGAGAGCATCACCCTTCCGGGGTTCCCCCCCTGACCGGCTGACGGAGGGCCCAGACGACGGACGACCTCTCTGTCCTGCACAGGTTTTTCCGGATTGCCCGTGCCCATTCCTCGCGGCCCTTTTTCGAGTGGCAGAGCGGGGACCCCGGGGGGGAGAAGGGGGCGCTTGTCCGCCGATCCCTGACCTATGGCGAGACAGGGGAGGCGATTCTCCTGCGGGCCCGGGAGTTCAGCCGGCTCCTTCCTCCCGGACCGGTTATTCTGGCCCTTCCTCCCGGGCCGGAGTTTGTGGTGGGCGAGCTTGCCCTCATGCTCTCCGGCCGTCTTCCCCTTCTCCTCGACCATCTTCTTCCCGCCGAGGGTGTCGGGGAGGTGGCCGATCTTTTCTCCGCCTCGGGGATTCTCTGCGCCTCCGACCTCTATGACGCTCTCGAGCGCCCCCGTCTTTTCCGTCTCTCCCCGGAGATTCCTCCCCTGTCGGGCGATCTCCCCGATCCCTCCGACCTCCTCGACCGGGCGCTTCCGGAAGGGGCGGGGACGATCGCGCATCTTCTCCTCACCTCGGGGACGACGGGACGGCCCAAGGGGGTTCCCCTGACCCACCGGAACCTGCTTGCCAACGCCGATGCTGTGCTCTCCCGGGGCGTCTACACCGACGGCGACCGGGTCCTCTCCGTCCTCCCTCTCCACCACTCCTACCCCTACATGGTCACCCTCCTTTTGCCGCTCTCGGTCGGGGGGACGGTGATCTTTGCTCCCGACCTCTCCCCCGGAACGCTTCGCGAGATCCTCGCCAAAGACAGGATCACCCTCTTCCCGGCCGTTCCGGTCCTGTGGGAGGGCTTCCACAAGAGGATCCGGGAGGAGATCGACCGGCGTCCGCCGGCTATGTCGGCCCTGATCAGGAACGGACTGATCCCTTTTTCCTTTTATCTCCGCCAAACGTTTGGCATCAACGTGGGAAAAATCGTTTTCGCCTCCTTCGGGAGGCGGTTCGGGAAAGATATGAAGGCCCTGGCCTCCGGAGGTGCGGCCCTGCGCTCCGAGATCGCCCGGGATTTTATTGCGATGGGGCTTGTGATGCTCGAAGGGTACGGTCTCACTGAAACCTCCCCCGTCGTCTCCATGACGACGCCGGAGGATCTTGCCGTGGGGACGGTGGGGCATCCGCTCCCGGGAGTCGAGCTCCGGGTGCTTGCTCCGGAGGAGGGCCGTCCGGGGGGGCGCGTCCTCGTCCGGGGAGAGTCGGTGGCGGAGTGCTGGTGGACGGGGAAGGAGGAGCGGGTTCCTCTTCGGGATGCCGACGGCTGGTTCGACACGGGGGATCTCGGAGTTCTTTCGGAGGGGCGTCTGAGGCTTGTCGGCCGGGAGAAGGAGGTGATTGTCCTTCCCAGCGGCAAGAACATCTTTGCCGAGCCGCTCGAACGACGTCTCGGCCTTTTTCCGGGGGTCGCCGAGGCGGCTGTCCTTCTTGAGGGGAAGGCGCTTGTGGTCCTGTTCCGGCCCGATCCTTCGGCTCCCGCATCACTAGAAGAGATTGCCTCCCAAGTCGACGCGGTCAATCGCGAAAGCCCCTCCCACAGCCGGATCTCCGCCTTCGAGACGATTTTCGACCCTCTTCCCCGGACCCGCCTGGGCAAGCTTCGCCGCTTTCTCCTTCCCGAACTCTACCGCATGGCAAGAGCTCTCCGCCTGGAAAGGAAAAAGGTCGTCGGGAGATCCTTTGACAGCCCCCTGCTGGCCAGGGTTCGGGAGGCGATCGCCCGGGTGTCGGGCGAGGGGGTTCCGGTTGTCGACGAGGCGAGGCTCGAGGCCGACCTGGGGCTCGACAGCCTCCTGCGGATCGAGCTTTTGCAGGAGGTCGAGGAGATCCTCGGACGAAGCGTGCCCGACGATCTTCT
>DAHXNG010000117.1 GCA_027366615.1 Nitrospirota bacterium
ATTTAAAATAATTCAAAATTCGTTTTTTTACTCCCCTTTTTCTCCCGGGTTGTAAGGTGTTTCTTCACAGGTTTTCCACAGACTGTTAAAAACTTTTCGTAGCGATGTCTTCGGCATCTGGACCTAAGAGATTTTCATGCAGGATTTATGGCAGGACATACTTGATCACATTGACAGGGTCGAAGGAACCTCCGTCCTTGAAGGGGTCCGGGAACTCTACCGGGAGTGCCGTCTCGAAAAGTCAGGGAACCGGATCCTTCTGATCGCTCCCAACAGCTTCGTAAGCCGTCTCGTCTCCGGACGCCACCAGGAGTCGATCATGAACGCTTGCAGAAGCCTCACGGGAGAAGAGGATCTGACCTTCTCCGTCTCGGTCTCCGAGGAGAAAAAGTCAAAAAAGCCCCGCCAGGCACCGAAGACGTCCCTTCCCGCCGTGAAAGAGACAGCCCCTCGGGAACCTTCCTGGGAAAGCCACCTGCTTTCCCGGCACACCTTCGACACCTACGTGGTGGGGGAGTCGAACCGGTTTGCCCATGCGGCCGCCTACCAGGTCTCGGAAAATCCGGGGAAGTCCTACAACCCCTTTTATATTTACGGGGGGGTGGGGTTGGGGAAGACTCACCTCGTGAATGCGATCGGCAACGCCATCCTCCATAAAAATCCCTCCTCCCGGGTCCTCTACATTACCTCCGAGTCTTTCTTAAACGAGATGATCAGTGCCCTCCGGTTCGCCAAGATGATCGAGTTCAAGGAACGCTACCGCACGATCGATGTCCTGATCATCGACGACATCCAGTTCATATCGACAAAAGAAAAGACCCAGGAAGAGTTTTTTCACACCTTCAACGCGCTTTTCGAGAAGAGAAAGCAGATCATCCTGACGAGCGACTGTCCTCCCAACGAGATCGCGACACTCGAGGAGCGACTGAGATCCCGCCTCTCCTCGGGGCTGATCGCCGACATCCAGATTCCGGACTTCGAGACCAAGGTCGCGATCCTTATGGAGAAGATGACCCGGGAGGGGATCTCCCTCTCCGAGGACGTCATCTTCTTTCTCGCCACGAGCATCAAGTCGAACATCCGGGAGCTCGAAGGGGGAATGATCCGGCTGGGTGCCTACCAGACCCTCATGGGCAGGCCGGTGACGATCGAGGTGACCCGCCGTCTTCTGTCGAACCTTATCCAGGCCGCGCCGGCCCCGGTCCACACCGAACTCATCCTCCAGGAGGTCGCCGCCTACTTCAAGGTCTCCGCCAAGGAGATCCGCTCGAAAAAACGCAACCGGTCCATCTCGGTCGCCCGCCAGGTCGCCATCTTTCTTCTCCGGGACCTGACCCAGATGTCCTTTCCGGAAATCGGCCGGGAGATGGGGGGCAGGGACCACTCGACGGCCATGTACGCCTTCCGGTCGATCGAGGAGAACAGGGATTCCGACGCCGTTCTCTCCCGGGACATAGAGATTCTCAAAAGAAGGCTCCTCCAGCTCTGAAGGGGCTTTCCGGTCAATATTCCCGGCCTTGGGGCCGGGAGTGCCAAACTTTTTTCAGGAGCTGTCCATGGACTTTTTGGTTGAGCAAAGCGTCTTCCTCGAAGGGCTCGAAAAGGTCTCCATCCTTTCCGACAGGAAGAATATCGCCCTTCTCTCCTCCCATATTTTGATCGAGGCAGGGGAGGAGGGGGTGACCCTCGTCTCCTTCGACCAGTCCGCCGGCGGGCGTCTCCGAATTCCCGCCAAGGTCACCACCCCCGGACAGGCCACCGTTCTCGGAAAGAAGGCCTACCAGATCGTCCGGGAGCTCACGGCCGGACCTGTCCATGTCTTTCGGGAGGAGGGAGGCCGCAAGGGGATGACGACGGTCGAAAAGGACTCCGCCGTTTTCCACCTCAAGGGGATCGACCCCCGGGACTTTTCTTCCTTTCCGGAGATCTCCCCCGAGTACTCCTTCGGCGTTCCGATCCGCGAGCTCCTCCGCCTGATCGAGAAGACCCTTCCCTTTGTCGTGGAGGAGGAGGGCAACTACATGAACGGGGTCCTTTTCCAGCGAGAGAAGGCGGCCGGCGGGCGTGCCACGCTGAATGTCGTCGGAACCGACGGAAGCGGACTTCACCACGGACAGATCCCTCTCGGAGAAGAAGGGGGAATCGATCTGTCCGAACAGGGGGAGAAGAGGTTTCTCATCAAGCGCCGGCATGCGGCCGACCTTCTCCGCATGCTCGAGACCGACGCCAAGGACGAAAAGCTGACGGTGGAGATCTCCGTCAACCCGCGGTATGCCCAGTTTAGGTGGCTTGGATTCTATTTCTTTGTCCGTCTTCTCGAACTCCGCTTTCCGAACTTCCGGGAGGTCTTCCCCGAAGACCACACGGTCACGGTTGATCTGGGACGGGAGGCGGCAGTCTCCATGATCCGGAGGGCCAGCCTCATCTCCGAGAAGAACGTCGAAGTCGAGATCCTCTGGGACGAGAGATCGGTGACCGTCACCTCCCAGAACATCGATATCGGAGACTCCCGCGAGCAGACTCCGGCCATCGTGACGGGGCCTTCAAGCTACTTTTTCTTCAGCATCCAGTCGATTTCCAAGCTCCTGGGCGTGGTGGGCGGAACCACGCTCAGGATGCAGGCGGTGATCGTCGACGATCCCCTGGAGCACAGCAAGGTTCCGGTCGTCTGGAACGCCGTCGAGGAACCTCAGTCGCGTTATGTTATCATGCCACTTGAGACCCATTCCTGAGCCCACAAGATATGACCCCGGCCTTCCACTTTGGAGGGCCCACCTTACAAAATAAGGGAGCGTGCCGATTTGAACTCACAGATCCAGGAAACATACGGCGAGCAGCAGATCCGTATTCTGGAGGGTCTTGAAGCTGTCCGCGTTCGTCCCGGGATGTATATCGGGAGCACGGGGATCGATGGTCTCCACCATTTAGTTTACGAGCTCGTGGACAACAGCGTCGACGAGTCCCTGGCCGGCTACTGTACCACTATCGACGTGATCCTCCACTCCGACCGGTCGGTGACGGTGCGCGACAACGGCCGCGGGATTCCCACGGGGATGCATCCCGACCAGAACCGGTCCGCGGCAGAGGTTGTCCTCACCGTCCTCCACGCCGGCGGAAAGTTCGACAACAACACCTACAAGGTCTCGGGGGGACTCCACGGGGTCGGCGTCTCGGTCGTCAACGCCCTCTCCGAAACCCTCGTGCTCGATATCGACCAGAAGGGGAGCCACTTCCGCCAGACCTACCACAAGGGCGTTCCGGCGGCCCCCCTCGCCGTGACCGGGTCCTCGGAGACGACGGGAACCTCCATCAGGTTCTACCCCGACCTCTCCATCATGGAGACCGACGCCTTCTCCTTCGACGTCCTGGCCCACCGCTTCCGGGAGCTTGGCTACCTGAATCCCTCCCT
This sequence comes from Nitrospirota bacterium, assembly GCA_027366615.1. GTDB lineage: Bacteria > Nitrospirota > Leptospirillia > Leptospirillales > Leptospirillaceae > UBA4572. Next base: position 3,410 of record DAHXNG010000117.1, read on the forward strand.
GACCATCTCCCTCCGCGAGGAAGAGACCCTTCGGGAAGAGGTCTTCCACGACGAGGGAGGGATCCGCTCCTTCCTGGTCTTCGTCAACGAGAACAAGAGGACCCTTCACGAGCCTCTTTCCTTCCGGAAGTCCTTCGACAACGGATCGATATTCGAGGTCGCCCTCCAGTACCAGGACACCACCGACGCCGAAACCCTCCTGAGCTACGTCAACAACATCCCCACCCGGGAGGGAGGCACCCACGTGAGAGGATTCCGGGCCGCCCTCACGCGCGTCGTCAACCGGTACATCAAGGAAAAGAATCTGAACAAGGGGGAGGAGGTCAAGGGCGAGGACATCCGGGAGGGGCTCTCCTCCATCCTCAGCATCAAGATCCCCAACCCCCAGTTCGAAGGCCAGACCAAGGCCAAGCTCGGGTCGAGCTGGGTCTCCGGCGCGATGGAGACCTTCCTCGCCGAATCCCTCGAGGACGCCTTCGAGAAGCAGGGGGCCGTCGCCCGCTCCATTGCGGACAAGGCCATCCTTTCGGCCCAGGCCCGGGAGGCCGCCCGGAAGGCCCGGGAGCTGACCAAGAGAAAGAACGTTCTCGAGGGCTCGAACCTTCCGGGGAAGCTTGCCGACTGCCAGGAGAACGATCCTGCCAAGTGCGAGCTCTATATCGTGGAAGGAGATTCGGCCGGCGGCTCGGCCAAGCAGGGGCGCGACAGGCGCTTCCAGGCGATCCTTCCGCTAAAGGGAAAGATCCTGAACGTGGAGAAGACCAAGGGGGTGGAGAAGTTCATCACCCACGACGAGGTGAGGGCCCTGATCACCGCCGTTGGCTGTGGCCTCGGGGCCGAGGATTTCTCCCTCAAGAACCTCCGCTACCACAAGATCATCATCATGACCGACGCCGACGTGGACGGAGCCCATATCCGGACCCTCCTCCTCACCTTCTTCTTCCGCCACATGAATCTCCTTATCGACGGCGCCTACGTCTATATTGCCCAGCCCCCCCTCTACAAGGTCGTCTACCAGAAGCAGGAGCGCTATCTCTTAAACGACCAGGCCCTGGACTCCTTTGTCATGGAGAAGGCGGTGGAAAAGGTCGCCTTCGCCGGATCGGAGAGCTCTCCCTGGCTGGAGGGGGAGGAGGCCGTGAAGCGCCTTCTCGTTCTTTCGCGCTATGAGCAGGAGGTCCGATACTGGACCAACCGGGTCGGCCACGGCCCGCTCCTTCGCCTCTTCGGCCTCTTCCCGGGGCTTTCCGGGGAGATCCTCCACAAGGAGGAGGAGGCCCGCAATTTTATCGAGTTCTGCCGGGAGCGCTACGGGGAGTCTTCCGGAGGCGGAACCCTCGACGGAGAGGTCCGTCCGGTGGAGAGCCACGGAGAGACCCCTCTCTTCCGGCTCGTCTTCGAAACCCGCCAGCTGGGATACGAGTCCACCCTGACCATCGATCCCGCCCTCTTCGGCGGGATGGTCGGCGGGAGCCGCTCGCTCCGGATCCTCCGGACGGAGGGACTTCAGGGCCCCTACCGTCTCCGGAACCGCGAGTCCGGGGAGGAGCAGACCTTCGCGAGCCCCGACAAGCTCCTTGAGGCGGTGACCGGCCCCGTGCGCTCCAAAGTCTCTCTCCAGCGCTACAAGGGGCTGGGAGAAATGAATCCCGAACAGCTCTGGGAGACGACCATGGATCCGGCCAAGAGGACTCTTCTCAAGGTCTCGATCCCCGACTATATCGAGGCCGATCGCATCTTCACCATCCTGATGGGGGACCAGGTCGCCCCCCGACGCGAGTTCATCGAACAGAACGCCCTCGACGTCTCCAACCTCGATATCTAGAACCCGGAGGTTTTTTTTGGATAATCTGCATCCCCAGGAAACGACGGTTTCGATCGACGAGGAAATCCGGACCGCCTATCTGAACTATTCGATGAGCGTGATCGTGGGCCGGGCCCTTCCCGACGCCCGCGACGGACTCAAGCCGGTCCAGCGCCGGGTCCTCTTCGCCATGCACGAGATGGGGGTCCGCCCCGGAACCGCCTACCGCAAATCCGCCCGCATCGTCGGCGACGTCATCGGTAAATACCATCCCCATGGCGACACGGCCGTCTACGATACGGCAGTGCGCCTCGTTCAGCCCTTCACCCTCCGCTATCCCCTGATCGACGGACAGGGGAACTTCGGCTCGGTCGACGGCGATGCTCCGGCGGCCATGAGGTATACCGAAATCCGCCTCACGCGGCTTGCCGAGGAGATGATGGGCGAGCTCGACGAGGAGACGGTCGACTGGTCCCCGAACTACGATGAATCCATGGAGGAGCCCCGGGTCCTTCCGGCCTCCCTCCCCCTGCTCCTTCTCAACGGCTCCTCCGGTATCGCCGTGGGGATGGCCACCAACATCCCTCCGCATAACATCACGGAGGTCCTTGGCGCCCTCCTTCACCTCATCGACAACCCCGAGGCCACCGACGACGACCTCATGGAGTTCGTCACCGGCCCCGACTTCCCCACCGGGGGCGTCATCCTCGGCCGCTCCGGGATCGATTCGGCCTACCGGACCGGGCGCGGCTCGATCGTGATGCGCGGCGTCGTGGATGTGGAGGACAGCACCCGGAGCGACCGCCAGTGCCTGGTGGTGCGGGAGATCCCCTATCTCGTGAACAAGGCCCGGCTGATCGAGAAGATCGCCGATCTCGTCCGGGAGAAGAAGATCGAGCACATCGCCGATATCCGGGACGAGTCCGACCGGGACGGGATGCGGATCGTGATCGACCTCCGGCGGGAGGCCATCCCCCGGATCATCATGAACCAGCTCTTCCTTCTCACCCCCCTGCAGAGCTCCTTCGGCTACAACGCCGTCTCGATCGTGAACGGCCGTCCCGAAACGCTCGCCCTCTCCCAGACCCTGCGCGTCTTCCTGAACTTCAGGAAGGACGTGGTGACCCGCCGGACCCTCTTCCGGCTTCGCAAGGCCCGGGATCGCTTCCACATCCTCGAGGGGCTCAGGCGGGCGATCGACCTGATCGACGAGATCATCGCCCTCATCCGGCGTTCCGGATCCCCCGAGGAGGCCAGAAACGGTCTCGTCACCTCCTTCGCCTTCTCGGAGCTTCAGGCCCAGGCCATCCTCGACCTCAGACTCCAGCGGCTGACGGGTCTCGAGCGCGAGAAGATCGAGGCCGAGTATCGCGAGGTCGCCGCTCTCATCGCCTCGCTTGAGGCGATCCTTTCCTCCCGCGAGAACCTTCTCGAGGTTATCCGCACCGAGACCCGGGCCCTCCTCGAGCGCTTCGGGGACGCCCGCCGCACCGTCGTCGTTCCCGACGAGGGTGATCTCACCCCGGAGGCTCTCATCCCCGACGAGCCCTTCATCGTGACCCTCTCTTACGAAGGCTATATCAAGCGCATGCCCGACGCCATCCTGCCGACCCAGAGGCGCGGAGGCAAGGGACGCATCGGGGTGACGCTGAAGGACGACGACTGCCTCATCGCCACCCTCACCGCCCAGACGCACGACACCCTTCTCTTCTTCACCGACCTCGGCAAGGTCTACCGGCTGAAGACCTACGAGCTTCCCGAGGCCCAGCGTACCGCCCGGGGCAAGCACCTTCTCTCCCTCCTCTCGCTCTCTCCCGACGAGCGGGTGGCGGCCATCGTGCCGGTCCGCTCCTTCGAGGGCGACAACCTTCTCCTCTTCGGCACGATCAAGGGCTACTTCAAGAAGACCCGCCTCTCCGAGTACGCCAACATCCGCCAGGGAGGGCTCATCGCGACCGTTCTTGAGGATGGGGATCGCCTGGCGCGGGTCCTTGTCCTCCACCCGGACCGCCGGGTCCTCGTGGCAACCCGCCGCGGCATGTCGATACGCTTCCATGCCGACAGCATCCGCCCCACCGGGCGGGCCACCCGCGGTGTGCGGTCGATCCGGCTCGCTGCCGACGATAGCGTGGTAAGCTTCGAGGAGATCTCCGACAACGACTTCCTTCTCGTCACAACGGAAAAGGGGTTTGGAAAGAGGGTCGACACCAACCTCTTCCGCCTCCAGAAGCGCGGCGGCAAGGGGGTCAGAATCGCCAAGGTCACAGAAGAAACCGGGGCCGTGGTGGCGATCCTCAAGGTGACCGACCGCGACGACATCGACGTGGTGACCGATTCGGGACGGGCGATCCGCATCCCCTCCGACCAGGTCAGGATGACGGGCCGCAACGCCAAGGGGGTCCGGCTCGTGAACCTCTCCGACATTCCGGGGGAGGTGATCGTCTGCGCGGCCGTCAATCCGAAGAGGGAGCCCACCCCGCTCGAGACGCTTCTCGAAAAGGATCCCGGGAGCTGACCCTCATGCTCCGTCGCGGCCGTTCGGCCCTTCTTCTCGTCTCCTCCTTTTTCGTCGTCGCGGCCTGCTCCCAGTCCCAGTCCCGCATCGCCTACCACGAGGGGACGAAGGCCCTGGGAGATTTCCGGATCGAGGAGGCCCGCGCCGACTTCCAGAAGGCGATCCGGCTTGCCCCCCGTTCGGGAATTGCCGGCCTTTCCTATTTTCGGCTGGGAGAGATCGAGGATCGCTTCGAAAACAGGCCCGACCGGGCCGGAGAAAACTACATCCGGGCCCTCGAAAACCTCTCCGACCGGGATGTTCGGGACCGGGCCTCCTTCTACCTGGCCCGGGCCCTGGTGAGCCAGGGGCGCATGAACAACGCCCTCTCCGTTTTGAAGAAGCTCCGGGAGTCCCACCCGTCGAGGGTCCTCTGGATTCGGGCCTCCGACCTCTCCGCCCAGGTCCTCGAGCGGAAGGAGCATTACAGGCAGGCGCTTTCCCTCTACCGGAAGGTGCGCGAAAAGGCGGAAGGGGAGAAGGAGGGTGTCCAGGCCTGGCTCAAGGTCGGTCTTCTCGAGGGGATCCTGGGGGAGCCGGATGCCTCAGCCCGCGATCTTGGAGAGTTTTTGAAGAGCCATCCCCACGGACCCATGGCGGACATCGCCGAGTTCAACATGGCCCGGGCCCTTTCGGCCCAGGGCCACGACCGTCAGGCGCTGGCTCTTCTTGCCGATGTCATGGGCCGCTATCCCAATCCCGACGAGGTTAACGCCCAGATTGCCGCCATCCGGAACAAGATGAAGGCGGTGGCCAAGGGGGGGGCCGACAGTGCCGGGAGCTCTTCTCCCTCCCCGGTCAAGAAGTGATGCGTATCAACGAGACCTTCCTCTCCATCCAGGGGGAGTCGACCTGGGCCGGCTGGCCCTGCTTTTTTATCCGGACCACCGGTTGTCCCCTCCGCTGCCGCTGGTGCGATACGACCTATTCCTTCTACGAGGGGGAGGAGCGGACCGTCGACTCCCTTGTGGCGGAGGCGCTCTCCCACCCGGTGTTGCTCGTCGAGATCACCGGCGGAGAACCCTTCGCGGCCCCCGATCTTCCGCTTCTGGTCCGGGCGCTTCTCGACGGGGGCAAGACGGTGCTGATCGAAACATCCGGGGCCCTTCCCGTTCCGGAGGGCCTCGACCGGAGATGTCATCTCGTGATGGACATCAAGCCTCCGGGGTCCGGGATGTCGGCCCTTATGAAGGAGGAGACCTTCCGGGCCCTTCGTCCCGGAGACGAGGTCAAGGCCGTGGTCTGCGACCGGAGCGACTTCGACTATTGCCTTCAATTTCTTGACAGGGTGGCCCTCCCGCCGGAGATCGCGGTGACCGTCTCCCCCGTCTTCGGGGAGTGTTCGCCGGGAGATCTCGCCGGGTGGGTCCTGTCTTCGGGGCGACCCCTGCGGGTCGGGGTTCAGCTCCACAAGATCCTTTTCGATCCCGCACGGAGGGGCGTATAGTGGAAAGGGGAGGACGGGGAGTCGTCCTGGTCAGCGGGGGGATGGACAGCGCGGTCACCGCCGCCATCGCCCGGCAGGAGTGCGACTTTCTGGGATTTTTGCATGTGCGCTACGGCGGGAGGACCCAGAACCGGGAGGAGCGGGCCTTCCGGGCTCTTTGCGACCATTTCCGGCCCGATCGGGTTCTCGTGACCGACACCCCCTCCCTTTCCGCGGTGGGCGGCTCGGCTCTCACCGATCCGGCGATCAGGATCCCGGAGGGGGACCTCCACCGGGAGGGGATCCCGGTGACCTACGTTCCCTTCCGAAACGCCCATTTTCTCTCGGTGGCCGTCTCCTGGGCCGAGGTCCTTTCCTGCGACAGGATCTACATCGGGGCGGTTGAGGAGGACAGCTCGGGCTACCCCGACTGCCGTCGGGTCTTCTACGA
>DAHXNG010000072.1 GCA_027366615.1 Nitrospirota bacterium
CATATGATGAGCTATGCCCAGACGCGAACGATCCGGCGCGGGACGGAGCCGGCCCATCTCTATGCCCTCTCCCTTGCCACAGGGAAGGTTGTCTGGCGCGCCCCGCTTCCTGGGCCGGCACTGGGAAGCCCCGTCCTTGCCGGAAAGACTCTCTGGGTCGCCACGGGAAAAGGAGTCCTGGCAGGATTCTCGACGGAGAAGGAGGCACCGCTGGGGACAGTCCGCCTCCTGGCGTCTCCCGGGTGGTCGGCCCCTCTCTATCTCCGCCACTGGCTCTGGATCTCTCTCGAAGGCCCCCAGAGGCTTGCCGCCGTCTGGCCGGAAAAAGGCCGGACGGTCTGGGCCCTCTCCTCTCCCCGGGGGGAACGTCTCGTCCTCTTTTCCCCCTCGCCCTCCTTCGGATCCCTGCGCCTCGTGACCCTCCTTCTTTCCGTCAAGAATGGCCTTCCCACAGAGAGGATGGCGATCCTTTCGGCGGTGACGGGGCATCTCTTCCATGAGATCCCCTTTAAAAGCGGGGACGCTCCTGCGACAATGGAAGAATCCGGGGCCTCGCCTCCGGTCTCCCGGGTCTATGAGGGGGAGTCCACGGTGACGATTGCCGGACAGACGGCGGTTGCCGCCTCCACTATCGTGGGTCGGGTGATGGCGGTCGATATTCCCTCGGGCCATCTTTTCTGGGAGGAGTCCCTCCCGGGGAGGGCGACGGGGGGAGTGACCGTGGCAGGGCTTCTTTGCGCCCTGCCGGAGAATGATCGGGTCCTTCTTCTCGACCTCGCCACAGGGCAGAGGATCGGTCTTCTCAACACAGTCGGGATGCCGGCCCCCGGCCCACCCCCGATCGTGGGCAATACCCTCTATCTGGCGGGCGAGGATGGTCAGGTTCGGGCCCTTCCCCTCGACCGGTATCGATCAAAAATCTTTCCTGCGGTCCCGGCCGGCCCGGGGGCAAAAAATGTCCCCCCGGGGCCCGGTCCGGGAGGCGGACAGGCAAAGGAGAGTCCTTCATGAGTGACGGTCTTCCCCTGGACGATGACGAGAGTCTTGCCCATGAGCTGACCTTTTCCAACTACCGCCACGAAACCTTCCTCCTGCCTCTGCCTCTTTTCCGGGAGGCGATGGAGGGGCTGAGTTCGATTTCGGACCGTCTGGAGGCGGCAAAAGGCCAAGTGGAGGCGGGGGAGGCGGTCTCGATGGTGCGGGAGATCTACCGTATCGTCGACCGGGTGGGAAAGAGCGTCGAGAGCCACATGTCCTGCCGGGCCTCCTGCGCCGCCTGTTGCCGGATGATGGTGGGGGTGACCCGGGGGGAGGGGGAGATCCTGCGCGAACGGTTCGCCCGCGAGCCGTCGGGATCGGTCAAAAATGGCTGGTCGGAGGGGCTCGCGGAGCGGACCCGCGCTCTTTTTTCCCTGTCCGGCTCGGCCGATCCGGACAACCCCCTGTCGACGCTCGATGACATGCTCGCCACCTGCGAAGACTACGAGAAGCTCTCGGTCTATTGTCCCTTTCTGGGAGCCGACCGCCTCTGCCAGATCTACGAGGACCGGCCTCTCATGTGCCGGATCTGCTGGACGCTGACCGATCCCCGGGACTGCGACCCCGGGGAGGGGCCCCCGGTGAAGTTCCGGAACGCAGTCTTCTTTCGGGCCTTCGAACT
>DAHXNG010000149.1 GCA_027366615.1 Nitrospirota bacterium
TGCGGATCTGGGGATCCGACGGGATCTGGTGAACGCCGAAGAGTGTGGAGGCGTTGTTTTGTCCGAACTTCTCCTGGTTCTCGCGCTGAAAGGAGAGAAAAGAAGGGTGCTGGAGATAGAAAACGGAGGTCGCGGAAAGCAGCGCGTCACGCATCTCGTAGCGAATGGCCGGATGATCCCCCTTGCGAGGGTCGGGGAGCGTGGAAGAAAGCTCGTCGAGGGCATTGACGACATCGCGAAACGAAGACAAGTCTCCCTTCGACGAGCGACTCTTATTGGTGCCCCGGCCGGATCGGGGCTTTTTGGACTTGGAAGTTGACATGTCGACAGGATATCAGAAGCGGGAGCCGATGTTCAGCCATCTAAGCTACTGAAAATAAATGATATTAAAGCAATAGTCAAAAAAGATCTCTGGGTGGGGCTCTCTGAAAAAATATTTTCAGAGAGGGCCTGTGGGAGTTAAATTTGGAATTGCTGCTCCGAGAGGCTTCTTCGCGTGGTAGAAATCCAGGATCTGGATGGTTCCGGGAAACGTGTTCGTCCGTGAGGTCCCAGATCCAGCTCCTGACGGGTCTTCTGGCCCGGCTGTTCTCTCGGGAGTCCCCACCAGTAAACATTGAGGCGGCAACTTCGACGGCGGTGCCTGTATTTTTAAAGACGAAAACAGGGGAATCGGTAGGGAGGACAAGGGATCCGAGGTGCGTCGGGAAGGGCGTCCCAAGGTCAGACGATTTTTTCGGGTCTCGACGGGAGACTGGTATGTTCCGTCGGTTGAGCGGACAATCTGGACCGTTTGCTTTGAGATCCACGATCTTGTATCGGGAACGCAGAACCGCTTGTAGAGGGAAAGCTTCCGGATTTTAAAGCTCTCCCGGACTTGTGGTGAGTCGGCAGGACTATGACCGTGTCTTGCCGATTTCGATGATCTGATCCAGGCAGGCGCAGACAGTCGCAAACTGGGAATCCGGCAGTCTGCCCATCGGGTGGGGTCCGGCCTTGCGAACACGCCAGTCGAACGATTTGGGCTGATGGCACAACACATAACTTGTTCTGCTCGCGTTTCGCCTTTTTGCCGTCCCGACGGGGATGGCGAATGGATTGTCTGCGTTGAATTCGGCCGTTGTCATGGGCAATCCGATGACGAGGGAGGTTTTTTCGTTGAAAATCCGGGGAGAAAGAACCAGGAAGGGATGAACGTCGCGCATTTCTCGTCCGGACTGGGGGCTTCCGTCGATCCAGATAACGGTCTGGCGCTCCGGCACCCAGGGCGGACGGGCCGTTCCCGCAGGTTTCTTTACGGCCATTTTTCGGCTCCGACCGATTCGGCCGCCATCGATTCTCCTCCGTGGCGAACCGGATCGAAGCGCGCCAGTTTTTCCTCCAGGGAAAGATCGGGATTTTCGATGCCCGTGATCACTACGTGATTGTTTTCCACCGTGATCCGGACCCGGCTGTTCTCGTGCAGTCTCGCCTCCCTTGCGATGGCGGAGGGTATTCTGAGACCCAGGCTGTTTCCCCAGCATTTGATGTCGAGGATCGCTTCGGACATGACCTACCTCCTCATGAAAGTGTATATACATTAGTATAAACATTGTGGGAGCAATGTCAACGGTTCGCTTTGGTTTCATGATTTTGAGGATGCCCGCACTGCTCTGCGATCAGATCCCGCGGCGGCTCGGGCCATTCAAAGCCAGGGTTGATGTCCCATAGCCGGTCTTCTCATCCACCAAAAGTCTGGGTTTCGGAGAGGATCGACCAGAACGCATTGAGTGCATTCCGGGCCTTGGCTGCGAGTTTCCTTGCCGCCAGATAGAGATCCCACTCCGGGTGGAACGGGCGGGCATGCTGTTTACCTTTTTACTTCCAGAAGTTCCGCCTTTGTGACAACGCCACCACGCATCGCCTCCAGAAGGGCTTCGGCATGAGCCTCCGCTTGTTTGGGAGGGATTCCGGCAGTTTCGAGACGTTTGACATAACCATGTGCGTCGAACAAAACAGCGTCCACGATGCCCCTCCTTCTTTCCTCGCTTAGTCGATCGGCAAAGGGGGGATTTCCGCGTGCCTTGCCAATTTGACCCTTGACGGACTCCAGAAAGAGCTCAAAGAGCACTTTCCAGTCAAGAACAATGTGAACCTGATACGGTATGCCGACGATGGCGTGGTGACAGGAGTCTCGAAAGAGCTTCTGGAACAAAGCGTTCGTCCCGTCATCGAAAACTTCATGCGGGTACGGGGTCTGGAACTTTCCCAAGAAAAGACCCGCGTCGTGCCTATCACGGAAGGCTTTGATTTCCTCGGGCAGAACGTCCGGAAGTACCGGAAGAACAGGAAGAAACTGTTCATAACCCCCGCCCGGAAGAACGTTCAAAGTGTACTACGCAAGACCGGCAAGGGGGCCCGCGTTCACCGCTCTTGCTTAATGTCATGCTGGACGAGGTGGACAAGGAACTGGAACGAAGAGGACACAGATTCGTTCGATATGCCGATGACAGCAACGTCTGCAACGTCTATGTACGCAGTCAGCGCGCAGGAGAGCGGGTGCTTCAATCACTGAGACGCCTTTATGCGAAGCTTCGTTTGAAAGTGAACGAAGAAAAGACTGCGGTTGGAACTGTATTCGGTCGGAAATTTCTGGGGCATTGCTTCCGGAGAGGAGCCGGCTCCGCGGTCAAGATTGCCGTGGCCCCCAAGGCCGTGGCAAGGTTCAAACAACGCATAAGGGAGATCACCTGCCGGTCAGGTGGCCGAAGCATGGCACAGGTGGCCGAACGGATGAGGCAGTATATGCCGGGATGGAGATCCTATTTTCGTCTGGTAGAAACGTCGACGACGTTCAAAGACCTCGACTCATGGATACGCCATCGCCTCCGGGCGCTCCAACTCAAGCACTGGCGATGCGGCCCCACAATATACAGTGGACTGCGAAGCTTGGGCGCATCACACGAGTTGGCAACCATGGTGGCAGGTGGAGGCAGTCGCTGGTGGCATAATAGCCGGCTTGGCCTTAACAAGGTTCTCACGGTGTCCTATTTCGACAGCTTGGGTGTACCCCGGCTCTCATGACCTCAACTTTTCGAACCGCCCGGTGCGGACCCGCATGCCAGGTGGTGTGGGAGGGGATCGGTCAGACTATCTGGCCGCCCCTATCCCGATTCCGATTCCGATCTACCAAATGGTCAGATGGGGGGAACCGGTGAATAGATACGATTGCGAATCGATTTTCCCCAGGCAGGTTTTTCTCCGGAAGCGAGATGACCGCGAGGACCGTGCGTTGCGATTCCGATTCGTTTGACATTCTCGGCGTATTGAGAAAAAATACTCACTATTATGAGCATAGATGTCTCCCCTCTCCATTTGCGCCCCCAGGGCCTCCTTCTTAAAAAAAGAATGGAGGAGCCCCGACGATTCGTTCAGATCGTCCTGGGTCCTCGTCAGGTCGGGAAAACAACCCTGATCCAGATTCTCCTGGACCGGCTCTCTCTTCCTTTCCATTATGCAAGTGCCGATGAGCCGACCCTCAAGGGGCCGGGGTGGATCGAACAGGAGTGGTCCGTCGGCCGGATCAAGGCCGGGGATCGTGGCAAGCAGGGAGGGATTCTGGCTCTCGATGAGATCCAGAAGATCGGCCAGTGGTCGGAGACGGTCAAGCGTCTCTGGGACGAGGATACCCGACACGGAGTTCCCCTTCGTGTCATTCTTTCGGGATCCTCGTCCCTTCTTCTCCAGAAGGGACTGACGGAGAGCCTGGCCGGACGGTTCGAACTCGTTCGCCTTCCTCACTGGTCCTATTCGGAAATGCGGGAGGTCTTCGGGTTCTCCCTGGATCAATACCTTTACTTCGGGGGGTATCCCGGGGCGGCCTCCCTGGTTTCGGATCCCCTCCGGTGGTCGGACTACATCCGGAACTCCCTGATCGAGACGACCTTGTCCCGGGATATTCTTTTGATGGCCCGGGTCGACAAGCCCGCCCTGCTCAGACGTCTTCTTCTGCTGGCCTGCACCTATTCCGGCCAGATCCTTTCCTACAACAAGATGCTCGGTCAGCTTCAGGATGTGGGCAACACGACGACCCTCGCCCACTATCTCGATCTTCTGGACGGAGCGGGCTTGGTGGCCGGACTCCAGAAATTCTCGGGGGACGTTGCCCGTCGGCGAGGATCGATTCCGAAGCTTCTCGTTCGGAACACCGCTCTCATGACCTCTCTTTCGGGACTTGCCTTCGAGGAGGCCCGGGCCGATCGAACATTCTGGGGACGTCTGGTTGAATCCGCCGTCGGGGCTCATTTGTTGAACGGAATCTTTGAGGATAGAGGGGATCTTTTTTACTTCCGGGAAGGGAGCCGGGAGGTCGACTATGTTCTGAAGGCCGGCAGGAAGATTCTGACCATCGAGGTCAAGAGCGGGGGAAGGCCCATGAGCCGGGATGGTCTTCTGGGGATGGAGGCGCTCTCCTCCTTGGCCGGCTCTCACAGGCGTCTTCTCGTCGGAGGAGAGGGGCTCCCTCTCGAGGACTTCCTGTCTGAGCCCCCGACGGGTCTTGTTGCCCGGCTGTTCGGTCGGGAGTCCGCGCAATAAACGTCCTGATTAGCACGATTGTTCCGCTAGGCGAAGCCAGCGCTCAGGACGGGGCCCTGTTCCAAGGGCAGCTGCAATGAGCCGCACAGGCAGGGTCTTGAGCTTGAAGCGCCGGTTGAAGCGATAGGCAAATGCGGCCAGATA
>DAHXNG010000156.1 GCA_027366615.1 Nitrospirota bacterium
ATGCTCGACACGCGGATCCAGCGAATATTCCTTCTCGGGCAGATCGCCCTCGTCTCGGCCACATCCTACATGGCGGCCGATGCCGTGAACGAGACCATTCGCGACCATATCGCGGGCTCCTACACTGTGCCCGAGATCCACTCCCTGATGGTCGGCCCCCGGGAGACCCTTCCCACGGCGACAGACTTGGCCTCCATCGTCCGAGGGAACCTCTTTGATCGGGCACGACGGGGAGCGGATGCGATTCTTCCCGGGGATCTCGACCTGGGAAGCGCTCCCGCCTCCCGAAGCGAGGAGCCGATCGTCGCCATCGGCGGCTGGCAGAACCAGAAAAATCTTCCCGTTCTCAAGAGCGAGAGCTTGAAGCTTCGCCTCGTGGGCACTCTCATGGGGTCGGGAACCCTTTCCGGAGCTGTCCTTGAGGACACCGCCAACAAGAGCCAGAAATTCTACCATGTGAACGACAGCGTCGTTCCCGGCAAGGTTCTTTTGGTTCATGTCGAGAAAGCGGCCGTCATCCTGCGGGTAGGGAGCTCCTACGGGATTCTCAAGGCCCGCTACACTGCCGAAGACGACGGGGGACAGGCCCTCGCTCTCGCCGGATCCAAGTCGGACCACGGCATCAGGAGGCTCGACGGCACCCACTGGCTCATCGAGGCCCGGGCCATCCACTCGGCGGTCAGGAACCTGAACCAGCTCATGTTGCAGGCCCGGGCCATCCCCAACATGGTGGCCGGGAAGCCCAACGGCTTCCGCATCGTCGAGATCCAGCCGGGAAGCCTCTATCAGGAGGTGGGGCTCCTGCCGGGGGATGTCATCGAGTCGATCAACGGGATGTCGATGAGTGATCCCCAGAACTTCATGAAGGCCTTGTCGACCCTGGGGACGGCCTCCCAGGTGAACATCGACCTCGTCCGGAACGGCACCCCCCAGACCTTCAGCTACCAGGTCCAGTGACCGGCGAACGATCCGGCCTATATCGGCCCAAAATAACAATGACAGGACGATCCTCTTGAGACCGACCAAGACTGTGGACAGACCGACGACCATCACTTGCCGGCAGCCCTTCAGGATGCCCTCTGTGCCAGGCCTTTTTGCGGCCCTCCTGGGCGCTCTCTGGATCCTGGGAGGGACGGACCCGGCGAAAGCGGCTCCCCCTCCCCTTCCTTCCCCCCTGGCGGTCTCGGCTCCGGTTCAGAAGGTCTCGATGAACTTCAGGAACGTCGACGTCTCCGTCCTGGTGCACTTCATGAGCGAGCTTCTGCAGCGCAACATCGTCATGGACGAGCGGGTCAAGGGCAAGCTCACCATCCTCTCCCCTGCGGAGGTCACCGTTCCCCAGGCCTTCCGGATCTTTTCCGACGCTCTCCGGATGAAGGGCTTCGAAACGGTGAACAAGAAGGGCATGATCTATATCGTCCCGGAAACCCAGGCCCCCCCCGACCGGGAGATGTTTCTCTACACACTCGAGAACACCTCGGCCAAGTCGATCTCGAAGACGGTCAACGCCATCCTCTCGAAGGGGTTCGCGCCCCGTCCCGTCGGGGGCGTCCGCGAGGGCGGCTTCGACGGTCCCATCCAGATCGTGGCCGACAAGGGGTCGAACAGCCTGATCATCTCGGCCACCGTCCACGACTACGACCGGCTGAAACCGATCCTCCACTCCCTCGACGCCCAGCCGGGTGAGGTCTACGTGAAGGCCTCCCTCATCGAGATCGCGACCGACAAGCTCAACAACATCCAGGTCAACCTCCTGAGCGGCCTCCTCGGAGCCAATAGCTCGGGACTTGTCGGCATCACCAACTACGGCATTCTGGGCGGGATCGTAAACGGCGCGACCGGCGCCTCCTCTCTAGGGTCGACGGGCACCGGGGCCGCCGGCTCGCTCGGGGTCGTCTCGGGGGCGGCCGGGGCCGCCCAGTCGCTCTCCGGCCTCAGCGGTCTCGTCGCGGGCGTCCTGACCGGGGGCACCTTCAAGTACAACGGCGTGAGCTATCCCAACGTCGGAGCCCTCCTGAACGCCCTCGAGACCTACTCCGACGTCCGGACGCTCTCCACACCGGAGATCCTGGCGACCGACGGCGTAAAGGCCAAGATCACGGTCGGCGAGGACGTCCCCTTCATCACCGGCCAGAGCCAGACTGTGGGCGGCAACGTCATGACCATGATCCAGCGGCAGAACGTGGGGATCACCCTCGAACTCACCCCCCACATCCTCTCCCACGACCGGGTCCGACTCGACGTGAAGCAGACGATCTCCGCCCTCACAAACGCCTCCCAGGTCATCGGAACGATCGCGGTCGGCCCCACGACCACAAAGCGCTCGGCCAAGACAAACCTCACCGTCTCCTCGGGGCAGACGGTCGTCATCGGGGGCCTCATCTCGAAGGAGACCAGCATCAACGACCAGGGGATCCCCTTCCTCTCCGACATCCCCATCCTGGGCTACCTCTTCTCCAACACCAACCACGAGAAGAAACGCGACGACCTCCTGATCTTTTTAACCCCCTACGTCATCCGGAGCCCCCAGGACCTGGCCGTCGTGAAGCACGACGCCCCGGAGGGTCTGAAGAAGTTCGCCAGCAACAACAAGCTTCTACAGAAGCTGATGCTCGATCACAAGACCACCTCCGTCTCGAGCGAGCAGTTTCTGAACACTGTCGATGTCCCGGGAGATCCGGGCGCCCCCGAATAGGGGCGACGATGGAGACGACTCCGGCAGGGATCCTCGGAGCGATCCGGACAACCTTCACAGACTCTCCCGTCTTCGACGACCGGCTCGAAGCGGCGGGTTTCTCGCGGGAGACACTCTGGAAGGGCTGGGCCGAAGGCCAGGGCTACGGCTACCGGAGTACGGTCGCCCTCTCCGATCTCGACGGAAGCCTCATCCCCCGGATTCCCATCGGCTTCGCGAAGAGCCATCTGGTCCTCCCCCTCTCCTTGGCGGAGGAGTCCGGAAGCTTCGACCTCTCCGTTCTCTGTGGGTCACCCGCCTCCTTCGAGGCCCTCGACAGGGTCGCAGACCTCCTCCTGCCCCACGAGCCCCCGGTGAGGATCAGGCCCATCCTTCTCCCTCCGCCCACACTCCTCTCCCTCATAAACAACGCCTACGAGCGCCACGGGCAGGCCGAGACGGGACAGATCCTCGACCGGGCGGAAGAGCAGACCGACGATGCCTTCGACCTCCTCGCCATCCAGGAGACGGTCGACCTTCTCGATGCCAAGGATGACGCTCCCATCATCCGTCTCGCCAACTCCATCCTCTCCCAGGCAGTCAAGCAGAAAGCCTCCGATATTCATCTCGAGCCCTTCGAGGAGGAGGTGAAGGTCCGATACCGTCTCGACGGCGTCCTCTACAACATCCTCTCGATCCCGCAAAAGCTCAAGGCGGGGATCCTCTCCCGATTCAAGCTCATGGCCAACCTCAATATCGCCGAAAAGCGCCTGCCCCAGGACGGCCGGATCCGGATCCGGGCGGCGGGCCGCGACGTGGACATCCGGGTCTCGACCATCCCGGTGCGCCACGGGGAGCGGGTGGTCCTCCGTATCCTCGAGCAGGGGACCCTGCTTCTTCCCCTCTCAGAGATCGGTTTTGCCCCGGAAGATCTCGCCCAGCTGAACCGGCTGATCTCCCTCACAAGCGGCATCGTCCTCGTCACAGGGCCCACCGGGGCCGGAAAGACCACAACACTCTACGCCATCCTCAATACCATCAACAGTCCGGACAAGAACATCATCACCATCGAAGATCCGGTCGAGTATCAGCTCCGGGGCATCGGCCAGATCCAGGTCAACCCCCGCATCTCCCTCACATTCGCTTCGGGGCTCAGGTCGATCCTCCGGCAGGACCCGGACGTGATCTTAATCGGAGAGATCCGCGACACCGAAACGGCCGAGATCGCGATCCAGGCCTCCCTCACCGGCCACCTCGTCTTCTCGACGCTTCACACCAACGACGCCCCTTCTGCCATGACGCGACTCATCGACATGGGGGTCGAGCCCTTCCTTATCTCCACCTCGGTCCGGGCCGTCCTGGCCCAGCGGCTTGTCCGCAAGATCTGCCCCTCCTGCCGGACCCCCTACCGGCCGAGCCCGGACGAACTCTCCCGGCTTTCGATCGATCCCTCGATGCTCCCAGACGGCAGGCTCTTTCACGGGACCGGCTGTCCCGACTGTCTCGGGACAGGCTACAAGGGGCGCCAGGGAATCTACGAGCTCTTCGTCCTCGACCCCGACATTGCCCACCTCGTCAACATCCGGGAGGATGCGGCGGCCCTGCGGGAGGCCGGACGAAAGAAGGGGATGCAGAGTCTGACCGACGATGGACGACGGAAGGTTCTCGAGGGGATCACCACCATCGAGGAGGTCCTCCGGGTGGCACAGAGCGAGATCGAGGCCGGCTAAAACGCCCAAGGAGATCCATTGCCCGTCTGGAACTATTCGGGGGTGCGGGGAAACGGCGAACGCACCCGAGGACTTGTCGACGCCGACAGTCTCGCCTCCGCCCGCCAGAAGCTTCGCAAGGAGGGGATCCTTCCCCTCTCCCTCGAGGCCCACTCGGGGGAGGGCGAGCGCTCCGGGCAGGAGCGTGCCGCACGGGGGGGACGCCGCCCCTCTGCCGCCGACCTTTCCCTCTTCACGCGCCAGATGGCGATCCTCGTGGGAGCGGGCGTTCCCATCGTCGAGGCCCTCGGAGCGATCCTCGACCAGGGGCCCGAAACCCCCATGGCCCGAGTGGTCTCGAAGGTCCGGGAGCTCGTGAAGGAGGGGCGCCCCCTCTCGGCGGCCATGTCCACACTGCCCGTCGTATTCTCGGAGATCTATCTCAGCATGGTCCGGGCGGGAGAGGAATCGGGAACCCTCGAGATCATGCTTGACCGGCTGGCCGACCTCATGGAAAAGCAGGTCGGAACCCGGAGAAAGGTTCTGGGAGCTCTCTTCTACCCGATCCTTCTCATGGGCGTGGGCCTTCTCATGGTGGTCTTTCTCCTTCTGGTGGTCATGCCCCGCATCACCGCCGTCTTCGAAGGTCTCAAGGCCACCCTGCCGCTCCCGACACGGATCCTGATGGGAAGCTCCCGGTGGCTCAACGCCCATCTCCTCCTGGCGGCGGGGGTGGCCGGAGGAGCGGTTCTCCTTTCGATCCGGGCCGTCCGCACGCAAAGGGCCGCCATCGACCGTCTCGTCCTCTCCCTTCCCAAGGTGGGATCCCTTCTTCTGGCAGGGCAGGTGGCGCGGTTCGCCCGGACGCTGGGAGTTCTTCTCGCGGCGGGGACCCCCCTCCAGAAGGCCCTCGAGGTCTCCCAGGCGGGGATCACCAACGGACCGGTCCGGGAGGCGGTCATCCGGGCGCGCGAAGAGATCTCCGGGGGAGACTCCCTCTCCCGGAGCCTCCGGGAGTCGAAGGTCTTTCCCGTGCTCGCCGTCCACATGATCGCGGTGGGAGAGAGAACCGGCAAACTCGAGGAGCTTCTCATCAAGCTCGCCCAGGGCTACGAGTCGGAGGTCGACCAGACCGTTGCCACGCTGACATCCCTTATCGAACCGGTTATGATACTCTTTATAGGGGGACTCGTCCTTTTCATGGTCCTCTCCGTCCTCCTGCCCATCTTCGAGATGAGTCAGGCGGTCTCCTGATATCCCTACGCCCCGGAGGCAACGACATGCCCGAAATCTTTACCTCTCTCGACCTTTTGACGCCGAGACGCCGCTTGAGGCGCCTCCGACGCCGGGACGGAGGGTTCACGCTGATCGAGATCATGGTCGTCATCTTCATTATTGCCCTTTTGGCCGCCCTGGTCGTTCCCAAGATCGTGGGACGGACCGAGGAGGCCAAGCGGACCGCGGCCATGACCCAGATCCGGGAGTTCGAGAATGCGCTCTCCCTCTACCACCTCGACAGCGGCTCTTACCCCACGACCGAACAGGGGCTTTCCGCTCTGGTAAAAAAGCCCACCCTTCCCCCGGAGCCGAACAACTACAAGGCGGGGGGCTACATCTCGAAGATCCCCAAGGATCCCTGGGGCCACGCCTACATCTACCTCTCCCCCGGCAGCCACGGAGAGTTCGACATCATGAGTTACGGGGCGGACGGGGCCCGCGGCGGCAAGGACAACAACAAGGACATCGTCTCCTGGGATCTCGAAAAGTGATCCGGTTTTGGGAGAAGGGCTCAAGAACCCTTACGACGAGGATCGCCTCAAAGGTGACACCATGGCTCTTATGACGGGGATCGCTCGCCTTGCGGCACAGATGGGAGCCCCTCTTGCGCGTCTTCGCCGGGGGAAAAACGCATCTCCCCCCTCTCGAGAGGAAGGACTCCGCCCTCCCTCGTCCAAAAACATCTCCCGAACACATCTTCTCCTTCTGGGCTCCTTCGCCTTTGTGGCCTTTTTCTTCGGGCTCTTCCAGGGCTTTCCCCACCAGGAGCTGGCACGCTACTTCCTGGGTCTGGCGGGACAGCAGGGGGGAGTCGGGCTTTCGGCCGCCTCGGGCCGCTTCGATCTTCCCGCCCGCCTCTCCTACCGAAACCTTGTCCTCGTCGCAGAAACCCCCACCGGACCGGCGAGCCTCTCCGTCGACCAAGCCGAGGGCGCCCTCGTTTTGTCGAGCCTTGCCACAAGGAATCCCCGGATGAACTTCCGGGTCCGGGCCTACGGAGGGCTCTTCGAGGGACATCTCCGGCGTCTTGCCCATTCAGAAAACCACCTCAAGGGCGCCACCGTCACCCCCGTCGACCTTCGCCTGACCGAGGCGGTCCTTCACCAGAAGATCGGAGGGACCCTCGCCCTCGACACCGACTATACCTGGCGCTCCGGGGCAGAGATCGAAGGCCACGGCGTTGTCAGGGCGGTGATCCGCCACCTTCTCCTGAGCTCGCTTGCCGTGGGGGGATTCCCGCTGCCCCCCGTGGCCTTCGACGCAGTGCGCTCGCAGGTCTTCGTCTCGGGCGGTCGGGGACGGCTCGAACGGCTCTCGGCCACCGGGCCCCTGGCCGACATCAACGGGGACGGAACCTTCATCCTCGCCACCCCCTACCAGAACACAGTCCTCCACTTAAGGCTCAACATCCATCTCAAGGGCGCCCTCGCCTCGATCCCTTTTCCCGGGGCCACAGGATCGGGGCCCTCCCGACTTTTGATCCTGACCCTCGACGGTCCCGCCCAAAATCTGACCATCGCGATGAATGGCATCCCGATCCCTCACTGACAGGGCCGCCAGCCTGCGCCGCCTGTTCTCGGACGCCCAATTTCTCACAGGGCGCCTGACCCCGGGCACCCTTCATCTCTCCCTGGCCTCCCCTGACGGCCGCCATCGGGAGAGCGAGGAGACGCACATCGGGCTCGAAGAGCTGGAGCAAAAGCCGGACCGGGAGCTTCTCGGCCTCTCCCGGGAGGCCCGGGCACGGCTCCCCTTTCTCCTCTTCTGGCCAGACGAGAGGACCTTGACCGCCACCGTGACCCTGCCCCCCTCCGTGACGGCAAAAGAGCGGGAAGCAGTGGCGGGCGTTGAGATCGAATCCCTTCTTCCCTGGCCTTTGGAGGAGGCGCTCCTGGCCTTTCTCCCCCAGAAGAAGAATCCCTCGAAGATCCAGCTCTGGGCCGCCCATCGCCCGGAGATCTCCCGCCTCATCGCCCGGCTGGGGGAGGCGGGGCTCGAACCGCGGTGGATCCTTCCCGAATCCCTTCTTTACTTTATCGGGGAGGAGGGAGCCCTGGCCCCCTCAACGGGAGGGCTCATTCATGTCGACAGCCACCGGGTCCTCTGCCAGATCCGTGAGGGGGGCGCCATCGCGGGAGTCGCGGCCGGACGCCTCTTTCCTGCGGCCTCTCCCCTCGAGAGAGACCAAAGGATCCTCGACCTGATCCTCTCCCTGGCCGCCTCGGGAGTGGCCCTTCCCGAGCGCTTTGCCATCAATCTTCCCGTGGCGGCGGAGAGCCCCCTCTTCCCCCTTGTCCTCCTCCGGAACCCGGAAAATCTTCCCCCGGCCTCCCGCGCCTTCGGGCTCCTTTCCGGCCTTTCCCGGGAGGAGCAGTCGGCCCTCTCCTTCCGGAAGGGATCCCTGGCCTGGCAGGGAGAGACCGCCGAGCGCCAATCGGGGATCCGGATCCTCGCCGTCCTCTCGCTTTTCCTGGTCGCCGTCCTGGTGGGCGATGCCTCGGCCCATCTCTCCCGGATGGACCATCGGGTCGCCCGGGCGAAAAAGGCCCTCGACACCGAGGCTCGCGCCGCACTTCCGGGACACCGGATCGTCATGCCGGTCGAACAGCTGACTCAGGAGAAGGCCTCACTTGACCGCCAGCGACACCTCCTCTCCCGGGGCCCCGACATCATCCGCCTCATGAAGGCACTCACCACCGCGCCTCCCGCGGGAACGAGCTACGAGCTCGTCTCGCTCTCCATTACCCGAAGGTTCGTGACCCTCTCCGGCAAGACGGACAGTTTCAGAAGCGTGGACACCCTGAAAAAGTCCTTCGCCGCCACGGGGCTCATGCACGACATCTCCATCATGAGCGCCGGACTCGATATCGACCGGAAGACCGTGACCTTCCGGATGCGGGGGCACCATGACTAGGGGCTCTCTCCTGCGGGACATCCGCGAGAAAATCCTGACCACCTTGGAGCCCCTCCTGCGGCGCGCCCGGCTGACCTTCGAGCGCCTCACCCTTCGGGAGCAGAAGCTGGTTCGCCTCCTGGCATCGCTCGTGGCAGGGCTTATCCTCTGGCAGGCGGTGACGGCACTCTTCTGGGACCCCTACCAGGCGAGGGAGGCGGAGATCGCCGATCTTCATTCGGAGATGCTGCAGGTCGCCTCCCTGGCGCGGGAGATCACCTCCTCGCGAAACCTGATCCAGGCACAGTCGCAACGGCTTGCCAGGGAGGAGAGAGGGTTCTCGCTCATTGCCACCCTCGAAGAGGAGGCCGACCACGCCCACATCAAGTCCAAGATCACCCGGATGACCCCACGGACCCTTCCCCCGGAGGGGGCCTACCGCATCGCCATGGTCTCCCTTGAGATCGATTCGGTGGACCTTCCCCACGCCCTCTTCTTTCTGGCCAGGCTCGAGCGCTCCCCGCACTTCATCCGGGTCACCCGGCTCTCCATGAAACGCCGGTTCAACGATCACTCAAAGATCGACGTCAGCCTCGATGTGGAAGCCGTCCAGCCCTCCTGACCCCGGCACGCGACCGGGGGCAAGGGGAGAGTGCCGGGGTCAAGACCGGGGCGTTGTCCTCGTTCTGGTCCTCTTCATGATACTTCTTCTGACGGGGGTCATCACCCGGTTTGTCCTTACGAGCCGCGCCTTCCTCCGCCAGACCGAGATCTATGCCCACAGCGTCTCGGCCCTCTACATCGCCCGGGCGGCCGTCAGCATCGCCAAGGTCGCCCTCGTCGAAAGCCTCCAGATGGCAACCCAGACGGGAATGAACGTCGTGACGACCTCCCAGCCTTGGGCCACCCCCATCATCAACTACCCCGTCGCCAATGCGGGCTTCGTCTCGGGGCTCGTTGCCGACGAGTCCGGCAAGTTCAACATCAACATGCTGACCGGCATCGGGGGCTCGATCGACCCCCACCGCCTCCTCCAGTTCACCCGGCTTTTCACCTCGGTCGGGGCCGATCCGGCACTCCTCCCCGCCATCTCGCAATGGGTCACCATCGCCCCCAACAATATCGGGACTCCCGGGCCCTATGGCGGCTTCTCTCCCCCCTATAGAAACCGCGGCGGCCCCATGGACGTCCTCTCGGAGCTCCACCAGATCGCGGGGATGACAGAAGGAGCCTACCAGGCGCTTGAACCCTACCTCACCGTCTACACCCCGGGACAGATCAACGTGAATACCGCAAGCCCCACCGTCCTGTCCGCCCTCGACCCGGGGATCACCCCGGCCATCGCCCAGCAGATCGTCGCCCACCGGCCCTTCCTGACCATGGCCCAGTTCCAGCAGGCGGTTGGCGCCTCCGTTTACGG
>DAHXNG010000003.1 GCA_027366615.1 Nitrospirota bacterium
ACGAGATTTTCGGGATGGACGAGGTCCATGTGGGGCATGAAGCGGGTCCAGAGGCGGGAGAGGTGGACCTTTGCTCCCGTCACCTCCATCCAGACGTTTAGTCCCGCGCTCACGTCGGGGTCCTGGTGGGAGAGAAAGATGGCCCGGACCCTTGCAAGGTCGACCCATTCGGCGATGCGGGCGGAGAGGACGGGGAAGAGTCCCGACCCTCCCGGATCGAAGATCGCCGCCTCCGCTCCGTGAACGACAAGATACTGGTTCGAGGGGATCCCCTCCTCCCGCGACGATTCGCCGAAGCCCAGAAGGATAAACTTGTGTGGCCCCTCGTCGAAGAGAACTTCTGTCACGGCGGGATCCTCCTTGGGAGAAAATTGTAGGAATCTAACCAGATTTTCAATATTTTGGGGATGATATCCTTTCGGGAAGGGCTTTGCAAGGACGGGGCGACGGGCCCGCGTTCGTGACAGGGCAAAAGCTCTGGGGGGGGGCGGGAGGACCGGCGAGGGTCGGCAGTTTGAATCGGGGCCGGGAAATGGCCGCCACATTCGGCCGGCCAATGTCGTTCTCCAAGGGGGCTCCCATCTGCGCCCTTTTTTTTATAGAGACTCTTGCCAAAGATCACTAGTCTCCCCAGGGGAAAAAATAAAGGGAGATTTTCAAGGTCGTGCGTTTTCTGTGTTCCCGATTTCTTCCTTACTCTTCGTATTGGCATGCGGCGTCTTTGTCCCTGACGGGATGGGGGAGAGAGGAGATCTTTTTGTGGTAGTATGATAGTGAATTTGGGGCGCGACCGGATGCAGGGTGAGTGATCCGTTTTTAGGGGGACAAGATGCAGATTGCGGGAACGAATTGGCCGGAGGTTGAACGCAGGCTTCAAAGCTCGACTCTTCTGATCCTTCCGGTGGGCTCGGTCGAACAGCACGGGCCCAACGGCCTGATCGGGACCGACCACCTTGTGGCCGAAGCCCTGGCCCGGACGATCGGGGAGGATCTGGGAGAGTTCGTCGCGCCGACTCTGGCCTACGGGATGTCCCACCACCACCTGGGATTTCCGGGGACGACCTCCCTCTCCCCCCGGACATTGATCCTTCTCGTCTGCGACATTCTCTCCGGGTTCTACCGCAACGGCTTTCGCAGGTTCTATTTCGTGAACGGCCATGGGGGGAACGACTCCTCCCTCAAGGCCGCCTTCTCCGAGTTTCTTCTCGGCCACCCCGAGGCCCGCACCGCCTTGTCGAACTGGTGGCTCCTTCCCGAGGTGACGGACAAGGAAAAGGCGTTCTTCGGGGAGTCGAACGGATACCACGCCACCTGCGGGGAGGTCGCAGTGACATGGCATCTCTTCCCCGCGCTCGAGCGTCCGATCGCGGCCGGTCGGGCCCCCGATCCCCATCACGAGTGGCCTCTCGGACCGGAGCGCTTTCGCGCCCTCTACCCGGATGGCCGCATGGGTTCCGATCCCTCCCTGTCGACCGCCGAAAAGGGAAAGGTCCTCTTCGAGGTCGCCCGCAAAACGATCGGCGAGAAGGTCCGCGAATTTGCGTCGGCACCCTGAGAAGGCAAAGAGGATGATCCCGGGAGAAAGTGTCCTGGTCAAAAGAGGAGAGAGCCGCACGTGATCCTCGTGGTTGCCAACCAGAAGGGGGGATGCGGGAAGACGACGACCGCCATGAACCTGGCGGGGGTCTTTGCCCACCGGGGGATGGAGGTTCTTCTTGTCGATGCCGACCCCCAGGGTTCGGCCATGAAGTGGCGGGGTCTCTCCCAGGGGGCGTTCCCGGTGGGGGTGATCGCCCTTCCCATGCCGGTCCTCGATCAGGAGCTCCCGCGGCTTGCCAAGAAATACGATCTCGTCGTCGTCGACTCGCCTCCCGGGATGGAGACCATTACCCGGTCGGCTCTCGTCGTGGCCGATCTCGCCATCGTCCCACTCCAGCCCAGCCCGCTTGACCTCTGGTCGGGGACGGAGATCGTCGCCCTCATCCGCCGGGCGGAGCAGATCAACCGTGGGCTCGTGACCCGACTTCTCCTGAACCGGAAGGTCCAGGGGACACGTCTCTCCCGCGAATCGATCGAGGCTCTCCGGGAATTCCCCTACCCCCTCTTCGAGACCTCCATCCACCAGAGGATCGCCCTGGCGGAGGCGGTCACCGCCGGCCAGACCATCATCGACTTCTATTCCGACGGCCCATCGTCCGGCGAGTACCGGGCCCTGGCAGAAGAGATCCTATCCATCGACCTCAGGAGGTCTCCGTGAAATCCCCCCGTCCGACACTTCGCGAGATTGTGCGGGCCCCCGCCGTCTCGGACTTTATCGACCGGGGGGTTGTACCCGAAGCTCCTCCTCCGGAGGGACCGCCGGGAGAGGTTCCTCTTGCGGTCGCTCTTCCCGCGGAGCTTCATGAGGCCCTTCGCTTCAAGATGGAGGAGCGCGGGCAGGAGCTCTCCGAAGCCTTTCGGGAGATGGTCCTGGACTATCTCATGAAGGACGGGTAGTCGCCCTTGCCCCCTCTGCGCCCCTTCCGCCCCCTTCGACCGGGAGACCGGCTGATCCTTCCCCGTCCCTCTCTGGGGGCTTCGTTCCCCGAGTGGGAGGCGGTCTCGGATCGGCTGCGCCAGGTTGGCCTGCATCCGGAGCTCTTCGGTCAGGAGGAGCCGGGGGCCGCCCCTTATCTGGCCCCGGACCGGATCCGGGCAAGGGACTTTTCCCGGGCGCTCTCGGGAGGCTTTGGCGAGGGGGTTCTCTCCTACCGGGCCGGATCGGGGGCCATCAGGCTTCTCGGGGAGTGGGTCGATCCTTCCTGGCAGAGCCTGGAGGAGATCCCTCTCTTCTGCGGCTTCTCCGATGCGACCTATCTTCATGCCGCACTCTGGAAGCGAAAGAGTCTTGTGACCTTCTGGGGGCCTTCGGCCCGGGAGCTGTCCTGTGAGGAGAGTTTTGCTCTCTGGTGGGAAATGGTCTCGGGGGGAGTCGTAGCGGGGGAGAGTCTTCCTCTGGGGGAGTGTCGGTCCGTCCGGCCGGGCCGGGCCCGGGGGCGGCTTCTGGGGGGGAATCTCGAGTCTTTGTCCCATCTCTGTGGAACGCCCTTCATGCCGGAACTCTCCGGGGCGATCCTTCTTGTCGAGGATGTGGACGAGCCGCTCTACGCCGTGGATCGAGCCCTCCGGACACTGGCTCTCGCGGGGTCGCTCGAAAGCCTGGCCGGGGTGGTGGTCGGCCCCTTTCTCCGAATACCTGTCCGAAGCGACGATCCGGCGGGATCTCCGGAAGATCTTGTCCGAGCCCTTGTCGGAGATGTTCCGATCCTTT
>DAHXNG010000021.1 GCA_027366615.1 Nitrospirota bacterium
CTTCCCTGGCAAAGAGCCTCTTTTCGACAAGACCCTGAAGGATCCTTCGGGAGCGCTGCATCTCCGGCCAAAGATCCTGGGGACTGACCCCGTTCCTGGCCATCTCGACAAATCTGGCGTAGTTCCTGTGCCACTTCAGATGGGCCTCCACGATGGAGAGATCGCCTCCTATCGGAAGAATGATGTTGTGGAGGGGACATTGCTCTCCGTCTTCGAGGCGATGCGAGTCGATGACGTCGGAGATGGTATTGAGCGCGTTGAAGATGCCGAACAGACGGGAAATATGACGACTGTACCAGCCATAGAGAGTATGGGGAAAGTGCCCCCCTACCCCGCTCTCGGGAGAGGGAGTCCAGCGGGACAGGGCCTCCGCCGTCATCGGACGCGCCACGGCATAGCCCTGAAGAAGGATGTTCCGAGCGCTCCCCAGCGCATCGACGATCCCTTCCGTCTCGACTCCCTCGGCGACGCAGGAGAGCCCCCGCTGGAGAGCCAGCATTGTCAGGGAGAGAATCATGTCGAGGTTCCCGAATCCCCGGGCGAGGGGCCGGACAAAGGCCTGGTCGATCTTGATCCCGTCGACAGGGAGGGTGACCATCCGGAGAAGGGAGGACTCCCCCGATCCCACGTCGTCGAGAAGGAGAGAGTAGCCTCGCTCCTTGAGGTTCATGAGCGCCCGGAGAATCCGGCCGTCGTCGACCAGGGCCGATTCGAGGATCTCGAATCCGATCCGCCGCGGAGAGATCCCCATGTCGGCAAGCCTGTCGGGAAGGGATGACAGCCAGTCCAGGTCCTCCAGAATCTCTGTGGGAAGATTCATCTGGCAGGGAGGAGGATCTTCGCCAAGCCTCTCCATATCGGAGAGGATCCGGGAGAGTCCCCGGTCGAAGAGCGTGCGAAGCTGTCGACGGCCAAAGACCGGCAAGAACTCTGCGGGAGAATGGATCGATCCCTCCGAGACGAGCCTGGCCAACGCCTCGGTCTTCACGATTTTGCCGGTCGACGGATCGACAATGGGCTGATAGTGCATGACGAGGGCCTCACCCCCGAGAAGCCTTCGGAACCGGTGGCCCGCCTCCGGGGAGGGAGGAGTGCTTCGGAATCGTGTCTCTTCAAGGCGGATCAAGGCCTGCCCCAGATGGGCGCTCGCCCGACGCCAGTAGTCGGCATCTCGTACAGAACGAAAGGCCAGGGGAGTCCAGCCGAAGAGAATCAGGATCTTCTGGGGACGCTGCAGTCTGTCGAAGACGACAAAGGCGCCCATCGACCGAAGCCCCTCTTCCCCGAATCCTGCCCGGATCTCTTCGGGGCAGAACTCCTCCGCGTCCACGGAGATGCGGATGTCGGGAACATCCTCTAAAAGGAGTTTGTCGAGAACCATGTTTAGCCAGGAAAGAAGGAGGGAGTTATCGAGGCGGGGAAGCACTCCCGCCGACCCGAGAACGCGAAGCGAGGCGGTGAGGGGGTCGAGGAGAAGAATCCCCCCGGTCCGGGGATCGAGGAGTGTCGGGAGGATCTCGGCTAAGAGCTCCTCCTCGGTTGCGGCGGAGGAGCTCTCGCGCTCCATGCTTTCGAGTCGTTCGGTGCGCTGGCGGTCTCTTTCCCCGTAAATCGCGCTCTGGAGGGAGAGGTCCACCGAGATCCGGCGGGTCAGAATATTTTTCAGAGGGAGGACGTCATTTGCCGAAAGTCCCGACAGGGCAACGGCAAGGGCTCTTTCGTAGAGATCCGATCCCCGGGAGAGGAGGGAGAGAGGAACTCCGAAGGCCCAATGGTGAAGCCCCACAACTCGAGCCATCGAGCGATGGGCGGCGAGGTCGAGATCGGCCGAGAGGAGTCTCGCGAGATAGTCAGCCTGACGGCTTTTCAGGAGGTCGAACTCGCGCGGGGAGAGCGAGGAGAGAACCTCCCTTCCTTCCGGAGACTCAAGGAGGAGGCGGTAAAAGGAGACCACCGCCATTTCCAGAACGGCCGGATCGGGAGAGAGACACGAAAGCAGGGCTCTTGCCTCATTGCCGTAAGCCGTCTCCGGGTGGAAAAGGAGGGGGGTCTCTGCCGGCAGATCGTCTCTTTCTGTCCTCACCCTACTCCCTGAGACCGGCGAGTCCCGCCTTGGAGCAGGCGTCAATGCGGACCTTCACCACCTGGCCCGGGTCGGGAAGGGCCGCTCCCTCGACCACCCGTCCCCGCACGGAGCGAAAATGGGGGGAGCGACCGGAGAAGTGACCGGCCTCCGAGTCGACCCGTTCGACGAGAAGTTCCTCCGTCTCCCCGATCCGGCTCCGATTTTTCTCCAAGACGATTGCTGAAAGCGTGTTTTCCAGGCGGCGGAAGCGGTCGAGGGCGACCGGCCGTTCGGGAAGACCGGTCCATTCGTAGGCCGGGGTTCCCGGGCGGGGGGAGTAGATAAAGCAGAAGGCTCCGTCGAAGCGAAACTCGGAGACGGCCTCGAGGGTCAGGCTGAAGTCCTCCTCGGACTCATGGCAAAAGCCGACGATCAGATCGGTGGTCAGGGAGACTTCCGGAAGGGCCTCGCGAAGGCGGGTCACTCTCTCGCGATACTGTGCGAGAGTGTACCCTCGCTCCATGAGCGACAGCATCCTGTCGGAGCCCGACTGTACGGGAAGGTGAAGATGGGGCATCACCTTCCGGCAACGAGCCATCGCCTCGATGGTGGCGTCGTCGAGGTCGGAGGGGTGGGAGGTGGTGAAGCGGATCCGGACAAGCCCGGAAACCTCCTCGAGGGCATAAAGAAGGGCTGCGAAGCCCTCGCCGGCAACCGATCCCTTGCCGTACCCGTTCACATTCTGGCCGAGGAGGGTCACCTCCCGGAATCCTTCCGCCACAAGCCCCCGCACCTCGGAAACAATGGAGGCCACCGGCCGACTCCTTTCCGGACCGCGCGTCCTGGGCACTACGCAGTAGCTGCAGGCCTTGTCGCACCCCTCCTGGACAGTGACGAGCGCTGTCACTCCCGCCGGACGGAGGGCGGGGGGCGTCGTCATCTCCGGAAGATCGAAGTCCCGACCCAACAGGTGTTTTTTTTCGGAGCGGATCTGCTCGACCATCGGAAGGATATTTCTAACCTGCGCGGGGCCGGCGACAAGATCGATCTCCGGCATAAGGCGGTGGAGGCGCTCCTGCTCCCTTTCGGCCATGCATCCCGTGACGGCGAGGATCCGCTCCCCTTCCCCCTTCTTGAGAAGCCG
Source organism: Nitrospirota bacterium (assembly GCA_027366615.1). GTDB lineage: Bacteria > Nitrospirota > Leptospirillia > Leptospirillales > Leptospirillaceae > UBA4572. The sequence goes on from DAHXNG010000021.1 coordinate 3,210, forward strand.
CAACCGGCCGAGATCGGAGAGGGCCTTTTGGTCGGCCTTGTCCCGGACGGTACAGGTGTTGACAACGATCAGGGAGGCCTCGTCAGGGTCATCGACAAGCCGGTAGCCGGCTAAGGAGAGCAGGCCTGCCATCCGCTCGGAGTCGTGGACGTTCATCTGGCAGCCGAAGGTGCGAATATGGCAGGTCCGGTCAACGGACTTGGGAAGGGATCTCTCCATGAATCAGTGGGTCCTTGTCTTCGGTCCGGAAAGGAGTTCTCCGGAGGGGGAGGTCTCTGGCATGGGCTTTCGGCCTTCCTCCTTGTCGAGCGAGTCAAAGAGGCGGCTGTTCTTGATACAAAAGACCTCGAGGGAGATGCGCTCCCGCGAGGTGAGATCAGAAATCCTGGGCGCAAGGCGCAGGGCAACTCCTTCGTCGTCGGAGGAGTTGGCAAGGAGAGAGAGAAAGTCTTCCGGCGAAAGCGTCAAAAGGTCAAGAATGAAGGCGTCGGCCGGACAGGGAAACTCGTACTCCCCCAGCCTTCCGGCAAGATGCATCCGTCCCTTGTCGACCGCCCTGGCAAGCCAGGGAATGCCGAGGATCTCCGTCCGGGGGCTTCGGGGAAGAGTCGCATCCTCCCTCACCCTTTCAGGGCCTCCACCACATAGTGGTAGGGATAGGTGTCGAAGGAGCGGATTCTTGAAAATCCCGCCTCGATCAGAACCTCGTAGAGATCGAGATCCGAGGCGCGCTCAGAGACCGGCGGACCCTTGGGTGTCTCCTCCTTCTTCCAGTCGACGACGAGACACTGACCCGAGGGCGAGAGGATCCGGAAGATTTCGGAGAAGATTTCCCCGGGATGCGTCAGCTCGTGAAAGACGTTCACCATCCAGACAAGCTCAAGGCTGCCATCCTCGAGCGAAATCGCGTTCTTGCCTGAGAGAAGCGTCTTGATATTTTTCGGCCCTCCCCGGTCAGCGAGCTCCCGGTTAAAGTGCTCAATCATCTCAGGCTG
>DAHXNG010000028.1 GCA_027366615.1 Nitrospirota bacterium
TTGCTCCCCTTTCACGTTGGACTTGCATGTGTTAAGCACGCCGCCAGCGTTCGTTCTGAGCCAGGATCAAACTCTCCAGTTTCATATTACCTGACTCGGGCCCGCGATCTGCATTGCTCCTATTTAGTTGTCAACGATCCCCGCTCCCTTCCGGCCGTTTTTCTCCCCGGATCCGAGCGAACCTTTTGATCCTACTCCAAAAGGCCTTCCCTGTCAACCCCCTCCTTTTCCCTCCCTTTTCAGGGGCGGGCGTCAGATTCGGTCGACAAGGGTTAATTTTATACGCTTCCCCCCGAAAAATGTCAACATATTTTTTAAGTCACTGACAAAGAAGAAAATATACGGTATCCCAAAATTCAGGATCCCTCGGTTTTGTGGAAGGAAGGCGGGATCGTGGCCGATCCCCTTTTCCCCAGAGGGCACTCCAATGACTCGAAGGTCGTTCCTCTTGCGATCCTGGCAGATCTCAGCGCCTTTACGCTGGCAGGGAGGGATCTTTCTTTCGGCCAGACGCCAGGAGATAGATGGCCGGCAGGACAAGGAGGGTCATGGCCGTCGAGCTCACAAGCCCTCCCACAACGACCGAGGCAAGGGGACGCTGGATATTGGCCCCTGTCCCCGAGGAAAGAAGAAGCGGGACGATTCCTATCGCCCCGACGAGGGCCGTCATGAGAACGGGCCGGATCCGGCGCCTTGCGGCGGTCCGGATCGCCTCCTCCGGTGCCTTCCCTGCCCGCTCCTGCTCCCGGACGAAGGAGAGGAGAAGAACCCCGTTCTGGATCGCCACACCAAAGAGAGCGATGAACCCGATCGAGGCCGGGATGCTCAGGAACTCCCCGAAGAGCTTCAGCGCCACGACCCCTCCGACCAGAGAGAAGGGGATATTGAGAAGGATCAGGAGCGTGTGCAGGAGCGAGTCGAAGTTCCAGAACAGAAGAAGGAAGATGACCAGAAGGACTAGGGGCACAAGGATCTCGAGGCGCGCAAGCGTCATGTTGGTATTTTCGAACTCTCCCCCCACCGAGATCCGGAGTCCCGGGGGAAGAGGCAGATCCCGGGCGACCCGGGCCCTCATATCGTCCACGACGTGGCTCGTCGAACGTCCGGCGATATTGAACTGCAACATGATCAGGCGCTTTCCTCCCTCGTGGTAGACCCGGAAGGGCCCCGTCTCCTCGGAGAAGTGGGCCAATTGACCAAGAGGAACGGAGATCCCCCGGGGCGTGGTGAGAAGGATCGTCTTCATGCGGGAGACGGACTCCCGGATATTCCGGGGGAATCGCACGTGCAGGTGGATGCGGCGGACCCCCTTGAGGACGGTGGTCGTAAGACCTTCTGGCCCGACCCCCATGCGGATGACCTCGAGAACATCGGAGACGTTGAGTCCGTACTGACTGATCGCCTCCCGGTCGATCCGGATGTTGACGTAGGGCTGTCCCGTGATCCTCTGGACGGTCACGTCGCGGGTCCCCGGGACCTTTTTGACAAGAGACTCGAGGCGGGCGGCATAGGAGGTCAAAAGAGCGAGGTCGTCGGAGAAGAGCTTGATGGCGACCTGCGCCTTGGCCCCCGACACCATCTCGTCGATCCGCTCCTCGATCGGCTGGGAGAAGTCGAAAGAGACGGACGGGAGGTCCCGGTTGAGACGCTCGGCCATCAGGGCAAGGAGCTTTCTTTTTGTCATGCCGGGAGGCCAGGCCTTTCGCTCCTTGAGCCCCACATAGATCTCCATGTGGCTTGTCACGTCGGTATCGGTTCCCGACTGCGCCCGGCCGATGCGAGACTGCGTCAGGAGGACCTCGGGGAAGCCCCTGAGGATCCGGTCGACCACGCGGGAGGCCTCGGTCGTCTCCGAGAGGGAGGCCGAGGGCCAGAGGTCGGCGAGAATCAGTACCGAGCCCTCATCGAGCACCGGAATGAACTCCGTCCCCGTGCGAAGGAGAAGGAGCCCGGCGAGCCCTATCGCTCCAATGCCGCCAATAAGGACCAGGCGGCGATGGGAGAGCGTCCACTCGAGCAAGGGCGC
>DAHXNG010000066.1 GCA_027366615.1 Nitrospirota bacterium
GTGTTCTTGTCCATCTCGTCGAAGATCTTGTCGAGGATCTTCACCAGGACGTTCATCGCTCCCTGGTAGCCCACCGTCGGATACCGGTGGTGGTGATGGCGGTCGAAGATCGGAAAGCCGATCCGGATCAGCGGGGTTCCGGTATCCCTCTCGAGATACTTCCCGTAGGTGTTCCCGATCAGAAAGTCCACGGGCTCCGTAAAGAGGAGGCTTCGCATGTGCCACAGGTCCTTTCCCGGCCAGGCGTGGCACCCGGCGCCGAAGGGAGAGCTTGCGAAGAGGGCGTTCATCTTCTCCTCCCAGTCCTTGTTGCCGTTTGTGGACAGAACGTGAACCGGTTCGGCTCCAAGCTCCATCAGAAACTCCGACAGCCCTATCATCTGGTCGGGGTCGCCGTAGAGGGCGAACTTCTTTCCGTGGACGTGGGAGGTCGAGTCGGCCACGGCATCGACAAGACGTCCCCGCTCGAGTTTTATGGACTCGGGGACCGCCTTCCCGGTCAGCTGAGAAAGCTCCGCGATGAATCGGTCGGTCGCCCGGACTCCTATGGGATAGTTGAAGGCCAGGGTCTTCTGCCCCAGATGGGCGGCATATTCCAGGGACTTCGGCGTGTTGTAGCCCTGGAAGGAGACCGTCGCTTTCGAGTCCAGCGCCTTCTTCATATCGGAAAGCCGCGTTCCGCCCATGTACATCCGGAAGGTTCCGTCGGTGGGAGTGTCGAAGACGTCGCTGACATCGGAGAGGACGATGGCGTCGATTCCCATCTCTTTAAAGATCCTCTTGAGCTCGCGGATGTTGCCGACGCTGTAGCCGTCGAACCCCATCACGACGTTGATCGTCTCGTTGGCGGAGCGCTCGCGTCCCGCCCAGAAATGCTCCATGATCCCCTTGAGGGCATTGTCGTAACCCGTGATATGGGAGCCGACGAAGGCCGGGGTGTGGGCGAAGGGAACGTCGAACTCCTCGGGGACCGACCCCTTCTCCTTGGCGTTCTTGATGAAGGCGTTCAAGTCGTCCCCGATCACCTCGGCCATGCAGGTGGTGGAGACGGCGATCATCTTGGGCTTGTACATGGCATAGGCGTTGGCCAGGCCGTCGATCATGTTGTTGAGTCCGCCGAAGACCGCAGCATCTTCCGTCATCGAGGAGGAGACGCAGGAGGTGGGCTCCTTGAAGTGCCGGGAGAGATGGCTTCTATAGTAGGCCACGCACCCCTGGGAGCCGTGGACGAAGGGCAGGGTCTCTTCGAATCCCAGCGCAGCGAAGACCGCTCCGAGCGGCTGGCAGGCCTTGGCAGGGTTGACGGTCAGGGCTTCGCGCTTGAAGTTGAGATCCCGATACTCCTGCGTCTTTGTCCATTCGATGATCTCGGAGACCTTCTCCTGGGGATGGGGGTTCTCGAAGTTTTTCTTCTTGTTTTCGAACATCTCCACATATTCCGGCTCGCGGAACAGATTGAAGTGGTCGAGAACGTGCTTGGGGTTCTGGCTCATCGTCGTATCCTCGAAAGGGGAACCGGGGCGGGGGAGACCCGACCCGATCCGGTTTTTGCCGGTCTGTCAGAATGGAGACTTGGCCATCTGCCACACGGGATTGTTGATCGCCATGTCCATGTCGCGGGCGAAGATCGCGAAGCCGTCGTACCCGTGATAAGGGCCGGAGTAGTCCCAGGAGTGCATCTGCCGGAAGGGGTAGCCCATCTTCTGGAAGACGTATTTTTCCTTGATTCCGGAGGCCACCAGGTCGGGCTTGAGCGCCTCGACGAACTTTTCAAACTCGTAGCCGGTCACGTCGTCGTAGATGATCGTGCCGTCCTTGACGTAATGGGTGGTCCGCTGGTAGTCGTCGTTGTGGCCGAACTCGTATCCGGTTCCGATCACGTTCATCCCCAGGTCCTCGTAAGCTCCGATGACGTGGCGGGGACGGAGTCCCCCGACGAAGAGCATGACGGTCTTGCCTAAAAGCCGCGGGCGGAACTTTTCGAGGGTCGCCCGGGTCAGAGCCTCGTACTTGGCGATGACCTTCTCGGCGTTCTCCTTGATGGTGTCGTCGAAGAAGCCGGCGATCTTTCTCAGCGACTCGGCGATCTTGGAGGGGCCGAAGAAGTTGTACTCCACCCAGGGAATCCCGTATTTCTCCTCCATGTGCCGGGAGATGTAGTTCATCGACCGGTAGCAGTGAAGGATGTTGAGCTTGACGTTGGGCGTGTTGGCGAGCTCCTCGATCGTGCCGTCCCCCGACCACTGGGCTACGACCCGAAGCCCCATCTCCTCGAGGAGGATCCGGGAGGACCAGGCGTCTCCCCCGATGTTGTAGTCGCCGATGATCGCGACATCGTACGGGGTGCCATCGGTCTTCTTCTCCGTCTGCTTGTCGAAGACCCAGTCCCGGATGGTGTCGTTTGCGATATGGTGTCCCAGGGACTGGCTCACCCCCCGGAACCCTTCGCAGCGGACCGGAACGATGGTCTTGCCTCCGAACTCCTTGCTCTTTTTCTTTGAGACGGCCTCGATGTCGTCCCCGATCAGTCCGATCGGGCACTCCGACTGGACGGTGATCCCCTTGTTCAGGGGGAAGAGCGCCTCGATCTCGTCCATGATCTTTTCGAGCTTCTTGTCGCCCCCGAAGACGATGTCCTTCTCCTGGAAGTCGGAGGTGAACTGCATGGTCCCGAAGGAGTCCACGCCGGTTGTCCCGATGTAGTAGTTCCTGCGGGCGGCCCAGGAGTACTGGCCGCATCCCACGGGACCGTGGCTGATGTGGATCATGTCCTTGATCGGACCCCAGACAACGCCCTTGGATCCTGCGTAGGCGCATCCCCGGATCGTCATGACCCCCGGGACGGTCTTGATGTTCGACTTGACGCCGCAGTCCGCCTTGCCGTCCTCAAAGACTCCCAGGTGCTTCTCCCTTTTCTTTCGGGTTTTTTCCGGGTAGACCTCCAGGACTTCCGCGATTATCTTTTTGGCTTCCTCGATATTGCTGCTCATGATGGAACCCTCCGGTCTGGATGAAGGAACGTCTGTGGTTCCCCGTTCCGGGGGGCCGGGACAGGGAGAAGACGGAGGAG
>DAHXNG010000090.1 GCA_027366615.1 Nitrospirota bacterium
AGAGACTGCGGGGGACCGCCCCAGGTCGCACGATGGCCGGACTCGTCCCAGACGACGAAGATCCAGAGGCGTCTCTTCCGGAATGAACGGGAGCTCTCTATCCGGGGGATCCAGTCGGAAAGGAAGCGGTCGCCCTCCAAGATGAGATTCTCCCGGCTCATGTGACAGGCGAAGGCCCCGTGCATGTCGTGGCAGAGGTCGGGGGCGATTAGGGAATATGCCGGAAGACGGTCAGCCCGAAGATCGGCAACCAGTCGGGAGAGAGGATGGACGCTCCCGCGGACCGGTCCCTTGCGGAGATTCGAGAAGAGAAGAAAGGGATCATGCTTTTCCACATAGCGTCCGAAGAGCCTCGGGAAGGACTTTCCGCCGAACCCGTCTTCGGGAAGCCCCTGCATGTAGGCCGCGACAGAAAACCCATGGCGCTCCATCTCCTGGGGAAGACTGTCCCCCGGGATCCGCACCCGGGGATCGTCGGAACCGGGAAGGGGAGGATGGGCCCCCAGGAGGGCGATATAGTTCGGAAGGCTCGGATGGGCCACGCTCCAGTAGTTCGTGAAGCGTTCCCCCGTAAAACCGTTGAATGACGGAAGGTCGGGGTTTCCGGCGATCTCCCTGTAACTTTTGTTCTCCATGACGATCACGATGGCATGGTCGGCGGGAGGAAGCGGATTGGCCAGGGCCTCCCTCCCGCCCCCCAGGAGAAGCCCCAGTAGCGAAAGGCAGGAAAAAAACAGGACGGCGCGGGGTACACTCGGAATTGTCTCTGCCGGTCGTCTCATTTTCCGGTCCTACTCCCAGTCCTTGAGGACCATGAATCGCTTGAACCAGTCGTCGAACTCCTGTTTTTGTGCCGGCTCGCCCGCCCCGGGAACGATCTCTATCTTGGGCCGGTCCTCGAGGGCGGCCATGAGCTCCCGACCCGACCAGGCCAGCGAAGGAAACCAGTAGACGCTGATCGTCAGGGCGACCTCCGGCCGGCTGGCGACGAATTTCCCTAAGACCTCCCGGTACCGGTTTTCGACCGCCTTCGCCCGCCCCACATCCTGGTCGGGAAAGAGGATCAACAGGTTCTCCCCCACTTGGGCCAGGATGTCGGATGGCCGTTTGGCCCTATCAAGAACGCCCTGAAGAAGATCCCGGTGAGCGGGGTCCATCCGAACCTCAAGAAGGACAAAGGGACGAGGCGGATGGCGGGCGATCATCTCCCCCATCAGCGTCATGAAGCTCTCCTCCTCGAAGAGCCCCCGGTGGACATCATAGTGGGGGAGAAGCCCCAGTCCCATCCGCTCTTCTCCGAGCGAGTCTCCCAGATTTCGGACGATCTCCTCGAAGTTCATGCGTACAGGCTTCATCCAGGTATCGAGAGAGGGAAGCGGGATCCCGATCCACCCCAGAACATGGATGTACCAGGTAAGAGGGAGCATGATCTCGTAGCGATAGCTTTTCTCTGTGTGCTCAATCAGGGCGGGGCGGGGGCCCGACTCCGAGATTTTCTTAAAAAACTGGATGTCCCCCATGGAGACGTTTTCCTGGAACATCCGGAGCTTCTCCTCGGGACCGTCGAACTGGAGATAGATCGGTCGGGGACCGTCATCAAGCGTCACTCCGTCGACAAGAAAGACCCTATGGTGCTTGAAGGCCGGCTCCTCCCACTCCATAAGCCGGGGAATCTCGGCCATCAGGACGGTCTGGTCGACCTCGTCAAGAAGGTGGCGGGCGACGGCCACCATAATCTTGTCCCGGGTTTTCACGATCTCGGGATACTCGGTCGTTTCGATTTGCTTTTCTGTCGGTATCCGGTCGTAGAAGCTGAGGAAGTAGAGTCCTGCGGGCTGAGGAAGTGTCCCGATGGGAAAGCCCCACCAGACAAGAGTCCCCTGTTCGTTCGTCCCCCTGTAGTCCTTCCGGCGATAAAGGTCCTCCCCGTCCGATTCCGGAGCTCCCTTGGCGCCTCCCCGGCCGGCAAGATGCTCCCGGAGGGAGCGAATCGGCATCCGGGAGAGCGCGCGGGCCGGGAGCTTCGTCAGATGAACAAGCCCGTCGTCGAAAAGGACCACCTTCCCCAGGGCATCGCTGGCAAAGCTGGTCACGACGTTGGAGTTGACCCCGAAGTCGAGGATCTTTTTCCAGGGCGAAAGATCCCGAATGGGGGAGATGAGAGAGACAAAACCCACAGTCAGCCTTTCCCGTCAGAGAGGGGTGTTCGGAGGCGCTGACCTCCCCCAGCAAGGACCGCCTCGTGAATGGCTTCGCTTACCGTCGGGTGGGGGAAGACGGTCTCGCCTAGCCTGAAAAGCCCCTCGGGAACTCCCATGGCAAGCGCGATCCCTCCCATCATCTCGGAAAGGTGGGGACCGATCCCGTGCATCCCGAGAATCGCTCCTGTCCCGGGGTCGGAGAGAACCTTTATGAACCCCCGGCGCTGGCCCATCGTCAGCGAACGGCCGTTGGCCAGAAGCGGGAATCGGCCCTCCCGACAAGCGAGCCCCGCCTTTTCTGCCTCTTCCCGGGAGAGTCCGATCGACACCACTTCGGGATGGGTGTAGACCACGCGAGGAACTCTCAGCGGATCGCAGGGGGCAGGAGAGAGTCCCGCCATTGCCTCGACCGCAACCATCCCCTGCCGGCTGGCCTTGTGTGCAAGAAGGAGCCCTCCTGCCAGATCTCCGGCGGCATAGAGGCCCGGAATCCCGGTTTCTCCCCGGTCTCCCACCGAGAGGAATCCCCCCGCTCCCGGAGAAAGCCCCACGGTATAGAGACCCAATCCTTCGGTTACGGGAACCCGCCCAACGGCGACCAGGATCTGATCGACGGCCAAGGAGAACTCTCCAGCGGCGCTCTGTCCTTCGATGAGACATCCGGACTTTCCCGCCTCCTCTTGAGGGGATTTTCCGATCCCGGTGACCCCGGTACGGACCGAGACGCCATGGGAGGAGAGCTCCCTTTCAAGGGCCGGGCCGAGCTCCGGGTCCTCCGTGGGGAGGAGGCGGGACTCCCTCTCGAAAAGATGGGTCTCGCACCCGAAGGAGGAGAGAATCTCTGCAAACTCGCACCCGATCGCCCCGCCCCCCACAATGGCAACGCGACCCGAGTAGGACTCCCGGCGAAGAAGATCGTTGCTTGAGAGAACCGTGAGGCCGTCGAAGGGAAGGCCCGGAAGCTCTCTCGGCCGCGAACCGGTCGCAAGAAGGATATTTTTTGCCTTTAGGGAAAGGGGTACGGCCCCCTCCTGCAGGACACGTCCGGGGCCGTCGAGCCGTCCCCGTTCCTTCCTGTAGGTGACGCCATGCGTCTTGAAGAGTGAGGCGATTCCCCGCGCGAGCCGGTCGACGGTCGATGAGCGGAAGGATCTCATGCGGTCGGGATCGATCTCGGGCCGGGAGAACGTCACTCCCGACGGGGCGGATTCCGTTCCCATCCGAAGCCGTCCGGCAATCTCGAGGAGTGCCTTTGTAGGGATGCACCCCTGATGAAGACAGGTTCCCCCAAGCTCTCCGGGGTCAAGGACAAGAACCCTCATCCCGAGCTCTGCCGCCCTGACTGCCCCCACGTAACCGGCCGATCCGGCACCGATCACGACAAGGTCCCACTCCTCAGAAGAATCAATAAGCAATGCCCTATCACTCCGCAAAAAAGAGATGCCACTTTCCCCGATAATTCCACGATAATCATATCAGATC
>DAHXNG010000103.1 GCA_027366615.1 Nitrospirota bacterium
CTTGAGCCGCTTGCGGGGAAACCCGCCCGAGCGGTTCTTAGAGGGCTTGGGGTTGGCGACAGCCCCCGGCTACTCGACAAGGGCGATAACCCGGGCCTCCCCGGGGCGGACGAGCACGGGGGTCACCGCAGCGTGGGAATAGGTGACCTCCTCGCTCTCCTTCGATTTCCTCTTCGTGAGACAGGAGGGGCAGCCGATCGCGTCCGACGAGACAGTCTGCATTCCGTCGAGAACAACCAGGAACCCGATGGAGGTCCGGAAGCCATCGAGGTGCCCTTGGTCGAAGAGCGACTCTCCGACCCTTGAGATCAAAGGAAGAAAATGGGAGGGGGAAACCGTGTCGAGCATATTGCGGATCTGGGGATCCGACGGGATCTGGTGAATGCCAAAGAGTGTGGAGGCGTTGTTTTGTCCGAACTTCTCCTGGTTCTCGCGCTGAAAAGAGAGAAAAGAAGGGTGCTGGAGATAGAAAACCGAGGTCGCGGAAAGCACCACGTCACGCATCTCGTACCGAATGGCCGGATGCTCCGCCTTGCGAGGGTCAGGGAGATTGGGAGAAATCTCCTCGAGGGCTTTGACGACATCGCGAAACGATGAATAGCGCCCTTTCCCCCTTCGGCTCTTTCCGGTGCCCCGGCCGGACCGGGACTTTTTGAGGTCGGAATCGGAAGTTGACATGTCGACAGGATATCAGAAGCGAAAGCCGATGTCCAGTCACGTAAGATACTGTTAGTAAAAGATATTTTACAAATACAAAAGAAGGCCTCTGGGTGGGGCTTCCTGGAAAAATATTTCCAGAGAGTGCCTGTGGGTGCTAAATTTGGAATTGCTGCGTTTTTGAGTGGCTTGGATTTTTGAGAAAAAAGAGAGGGATATTTTCGGTTTTGACCACTGAAGAGAATGTTTGGATTTCAGAAGATGCCACAATGATTGTCGGAGTTACGGTGGGGGAAAATTCAGAACGTGAAACCGGAGCCGTTGTCATAAAGGATCTCCTTCGGGCGGATTTTTGGCAGGACTTCCCTCACATTTTTCAAAGACCGTCTCGCCCTGGGGCGATGCATGTGGTCGGCCTGTGAATTACGATATCGTGGTTCTCGGGGCAGGAGCGGCCGGCATGATGTGCGCCATCTCCGCGGGACGGAGAGGCCGGCGGGTCGTCCTTCTCGATCATGCCCGGAAGCTGGCGCCGAAAATTAAAATCTCCGGCGGCGGACGATGCAATTTTACGAACATTCACCTCGGCTCCGAACATTTTATTTCCGAGAATCCGGATTTCTGCCGATCTGCTCTGGCGAGATTCACCCCATCGGACTTCCTGTCCTGTCTGCGCACCCATTCCATTTCCTGGCATGAGAAGAAGCTTGGCCAGCTGTTTTGCGACACCTCCTCGACTGCGATCATCTCCATGCTCAAACAGGAATGCCTCGAGGCAGGCGTCGAGTTCCGCCTGGGGCACGAAGTGTCGGATGTGCGGCGCGAATGTCTTGCCGGATCCGGTCAATTCGTTCTTGAGACAAGCGGGGGAGTCTTCTGTGCGCCCTCACTTGTGGTCGCAAGCGGAGGACTGTCCGTTCCGGAGATTGGCGCAAGTCCGATCGGCTATGGGATCGCCGAAAAATTCGGGCTCCGGGTGACAAGACTGAAGCCTGGACTTGTGCCCCTGACGGTGGGGTCGGGGTTTCCCGATCTCTCCGGCATCTCCGTGGATTGCATTGCCTCCTGCAACGGAATGAGTTTCAGGGAGAGTGCCCTGTTTACCCATCGGGGGATGAGCGGTCCCGCCATTCTCCAGATCTCGTCCTACTGGAACCCGGGCGACGAGATCGAACTGGATCTGCTCCCCGATCATTCCGGCTTCTCCTGGCTCGATACCACGGAGAAGCTCCTGCTTTCGAACTTCCTCTCCCGGTTTCTCCCCCGGAAGCTGGCGCAATATTGCTGCAGGACTTTTCTTGCAGACAAACCGCTGAATCAGTATTCCCAAAAAGAGATCGCAACGGTTGCGGATAAGCTGCATGCATTCCGGATCAGACCGAGCGGGACCGAGGGGTACAGGAAGGCGGAAGTGACTGTCGGGGGCGTCTCTACCCATGATCTGTCGTCAAAAACAATGGAAGCGAGAACGGTCCCCGGCCTGTTCTTTATCGGAGAAGTGGTTGACGTGACCGGGCATCTGGGCGGGTACAACTTCCAGTGGGCATGGTCTTCGGGGTTTGCCGCCGGCCAGCATGCATGACGTGGCTCTTTCCGGGAACCAATGCGAGACCCAATCGACTGATTGTCGGATGCCTTTTGAACGCGAATCACTGACCTGTCCGATTCGCGCCAATGATTCTGCTGAAAAGCCTGAAAGGTATTGGGCTTGCATTATCCGTTCCCCTTCATGGCAGGAGGGGAGATCTCTTCTCCGCATGCCGATTTCGACCCACCCAATCTTCTCGGCACGTCATGACGGGGGAGGCTCGATCAGGGGAGCACAGCTTCGGACGAGGAGGTCGGCATAGGCCTCCCGGTCGCAGGTGTGGTCCGGGGAGAATGTTTCCCAGGCCCGGGCCCGGGAGGCCGGATCGGGATCGTGGCCGGCGGTGATGATGTACCGGATCTTCTGTCCGGGCTCAGTCAGTATCCCGCGGGAGAGGCGCTCTTGGGCCACAATGGCGATGAGCGAGGCCTTCTGGTAGTCTTCCGGCCTTTTTGAGAGCCGTTTTGTGATGACAAGCTCCGGAAGTCGCACCTCGCCATCTCGGAGCGCGCGAAGAGCGTCATCGAGGAGGGCTGCAGCCTCCGGAATGATTGCCAGGTACTCTTGGCGGCACCTCGCCTGCGAAAGACGCGAAAGAATTTCCTCCTGGACTTTTCTGACGAAGGGCGGAGTGTCGGAGCGCCGGCAGGCCAGCCCCCGCACCTTGATCTTGCCCGATTGGAAAACGCCGGCATAGCAAGTGGAGACAGCCACGCCCGGCCGCCCCTTTGACGGGAAGAAGCGGAGCCAGCGGTAGAGTCCCTCGAGGCTGATAGAGATCCCCGTTTTTCTCGAGATCCTGCCTGCCAGCTCCCGGCAGCCTTCCTCCGTCATCTCCTTTTTTGTCAGCCAGAGCGAGTCGACGATGCCGTGAAGGAGGGCGTAGCCCTCCTCCTCTGCAACCTCCTTGGCCTGCAGGAGGACCTCCCGGCCGAGAGCCGTGACGCATTCGTGGGCGGAGACCTTTCCGAACCTCGCATTCTTGTAGCCAAGATAGCCGAAGGAGACGACGAGAAGCCACTTGAGAGCCCCCTGACGCTGCTCGTAGCGCCTCTTTTCCTCCGGGTCCGGGGCACTCTCCCGGAGCTCCTTGTAGCGTGCGCGCTTTTCGAGCAGGGGGGAGAGCACCCGGGGGATCAGCCCTTCTTTCCGGGTGCAGAGCGTGTGCCCTGTTCCCGGGACCCGGTTCTCCGGACAGCAGGGACAGTCGACCGTTTCGGGGGAGATGTTGAAGGCTTTCATGATGGAGGGATACATGGAGGCGAAGTCGAGCTCGCAGACCGCGTCGTGGAGAGCCGGTCGGGGAACGAAGACCATGCCCCCCCTGTCCCCCTCGAGAAGGTCGAGGGCGCTCCGGAACTCTTCTGGCTCGCTTTTTCGCCACGGAACGAGAATCCCCTCGGAGAGGGCGCGGTCGATCTGCATGGAGGTGATGCCCGTTCCCGTCGAGCTCCGGGCCAGCGACTGCACCGGAATGCGTGTGACTCGGGCCTGCTCGAGAAGGCCTTCGAGGCCGCATTCCGCATAGGCGAAGGAGTTTTTCCGGTCGATGTGCCAGCGGCCGGAGAGGATCCACGCCCCCGCAGAATGAGTGGTCCGGCCGCCGGAGGTGAAGCTCCCTCCTCTTCTCCCCGCAGTTTTCCCCTCCTCTTCCCTGTTGAGCGGGAGAGTGAGACCCGTCTTCCCCATAAGGTGCGCAAGCCGGGGAAAGATGAGGTCGTCTCCATGGTCGGTCAGAAGGAGGTCGGGATCTTCCCGGTCGAGAAGGGTCGCAAGGGTCTCCAGGAGGGAGTCCGGTTCGTCTCCCGCTAGGATCCGGACCTCCCCGTCCACGGTGATCCGGAGGGCTCCGGGAAAGGCTCCCGGTGCGCCGGTACGCGCTTCCTCGACGGCCATCTCCATGGTCCGAAGCGGAGGAGTTGACCAGCCGGGATCGAAGGGGGAGTCCTCCGCGAGGATCTCCCGCACCTGCCCGTCCGCGCCGGCCGTAAATCGGCAGATGGCGAGAGGGAAGAGCCCGGTCTCGTAAAGGTAAAGCCTGGGGAGGTCGATGTCGCAGTTGTAGAGGGCCCGACCCGGAAAGGCCCTCACGATGCTGACTACGACCGGGTCGAAGGCCCCGGGAGAGGCGACGGCAATTTCGAGTACCGGGCGGGGAGCGTCTTCGGCAAGCTCCCGCTTTTCTGTCAGGGAGAGGGTGCAGGGAAGGCGCATCCGGGTGATCTTCTCATGAATTTCTGAGAGTTCCCGGGCGGGGGCTCCGAGGTAGAATCGCGGTCGGAAGGGCGCGCGGAGGGGACGGCGCTCGCCTGTCACGGAGAGGATCCACAGAAGAATCTCCCCCCGGGAGAGGGCAATGTCGAGGAGCCACCCTCGCTCCTCAGGAGGGGGTGGCATTGGAGGAGGCTGGATCGGCCTTCTCGGCGATCTGTGCGACTTTTTGTGCCAAGGCGAGACGGGCCTTTCTTTCCTCGATAAGCATGGCAAGAAGGACGGCCGGCCAGGGCTCGACGGGCGAGAGGGCGGCTCCGGCCTGAGCATGGAGGCGCACCTCGGAGAAGAGTGCGTCGAGGATCTCCTGGTCCTCCCGGCGCAGAGCCCGCCTGAATGGCCTCCATTCGAGGAAGAGGGCGTCGGTCCGTTCGGTAAATGTCGGCAGGGTTCGTCCCACGGGAATCTCCTTATCTCTTCGTCGGCTCGGGCAGATGGACGAGACGGGAGCAGGCCGTTTCGGCAAGCTCCCGGACTTTCTGGCATCGGCCAGAAGTGTCACTGTTCCCGGGCAGGGCAAGGAGGATCGGCATACTGCAGGCGTGTGCGAGATGCCGGAGGGAGCCAAGGGTCCGTTCGAGAAGGGTCTCGACCTCCCTCTCCGGGATGCGCTTCTCCGAAAAGAGGGGAACGAGTCCCGACACCATGATGCCGCGCACGTTCTCCCGCAAGACAAGCGTTTCAAGCCGCCTCTCGGCGGAGGTTGCGAGCTGGTGCATTGTAAAAAGGCGGGCGATCCTGATGCGAGAAAGGACGGAGAGGGTTTCTAACCCTCTCTCTCTGGCCATTCGCGTCAACAGGTCATGATCAAAATGGTTGTCTCCGCAGAGAAAGACCACGATTCCGTCTCTGTCTAGAAGGGAGAGGGCGGCCTGGTGGAGGAAGAGGGAAGAGGAGGCGCCGGAGATCCCCACCATCTCCCTGGTAAAAAGCTCCGTTCTGGTCATCATCTCCCCCCGGGACGTCAGGAAAGGGTGCCGTCGATCAGGCGGAAGACTCCCGTCACGACGCCGACGATACGAAATGGGTGTTCCCCTGCTACAAGGATCTCGGAAAAGTCAGGGTTTTCCGGAAGGAGGGAGATCTTCTCCCCTCTGCGATGAAGCCGCTTGACCGTGGTCTCTCCGTCAAGTGTTGCCACCACGATCTGTCCGTCGTCGGCCGTCTCCTGACAGCGCACGAGCACGTAGTCGCCGTCGAGGATGGCGGCCCCCTTCATGCTCTCCCCTTGAACCTTGAGGAAGAAGGAGGGACCCTTCCGGACCCAGGAGGAGTCAACGGCGAGATGGCCCGCCAGGTTTTCCTCCGAAAGGACGGGATGTCCGGCGGCGACCTGTCCCAGGATGGGGATCTCGACAAGGGAGGGTGTCGGAGGGCTCTTGGCCACCGAGAGGCTCCGGGCGCCCCGTTCCCGGAGGAGAACACCCTTGGCGGCAAGCCGGTCGAGATGTCCCTTGACGGCGCTGATGCCTCTTATCCCCGCCATCTCGGCGATCTCACGCAGGGTTGGCGGGTAGCCATGGCGTGTCACATAGTGTTCGATGAGGGAGAGGATCTCTTTTTGGCGGGACGTCAGAGCGGGGGACTTGGGCATCGGTGGCGGGCTCCGTCTTTTGTGTAAGGTGAACAAATGTTCACCTTGTGAAGAATATCAGCCGGAGGAGGGAAGGTCAAGGGAGCGGCACTGGGGGTCTGGATCGGCTCTTTTTCGGTGGGAGGAGCTTTATTAGTAGTAGGGACCGCCTTCTGTTCGAAGGATCTGTCCGTGAAAAAGGGGAGAGCGAGAGAGGATAAGCCATGCGGCAAAGTCCGCGATTTCGGGGGCGGTGGCAAGGCGGCCTCGGGAGGTGCGGGAGGCAATACGGGACTCCATCTCCTGGGTCATGTGGGGCCGGTGGCGGTCGGGGGCAACGAGGATCTCGATGCCGGTTGTGACGGGACCCTGAGGGGTCCGACTCCACTCCCCGAAAACCCCTTCGAGGGCGCCGATCCAGGCCCGGGCGAGGAGATAGCCTCCTGCACGGTGGCGGGAGAGGGAGGGGAAAAAGACAAGGAGTGTGCCATCGGGGGAGAGGCGGGGGCGGAGGCGATCGATCAGACGGACGATCCGGGAAAGATGTCCGAGGCTCTCGAGAGAGCCTTCCGAAGGGGAGTCGGTGCGGACGAAGGAGGGGTGGGCAAAGAGGGAGACGCTGCGGAGAGTGCCGGCTTCCAGGGCGGCATCGAGTGCCGGGAGCTCTTGCTCCTCATTGTCTTGTCTTGACGGGTCGGCCGGAGAGGAGATGTCCCAGAAGAGAGATGTGGTCTGTCCTATGGACGGAAGAGGCTGACGATGGGAGGTGATAAAGACTGCGTCGCCGGGACCGGCAAGACGGCCGGCCAGGGCTTCCCCGATCTGGCCTCCCGAACCGACGAGGAGATGGACTCCGGTCAAGGGCCGGTCAAGGGATGGCGACCGTCGCCCAGTCCTTGGGGAAGGTCGTGAGGTTTTCGTGGCCATGGGGGGTGATGTAGAGCATGTCCTCGATGCGGACCCCCCCTCCGAGTCGGGGATAGTAGAGCCCCGGTTCAACGGTGATCACATGTCCCGGTTCGAGAGGAACCCCGGTTTTCCCCACACGGGGGGCTTCGTGGATCTCGAGCCCTACCCCGTGGCCCGTTCCGTGGAAGAACCCTTCCATGCGCCCCTCCACCTCGCCGGTTTTATATCCGGCGGCTTCGAATCGGGACTCCACCGCCTGGTGCAGGAGGGAAGAGTCGACCCCGGGAGCTGCAAGGGCGATCGACTCCTCCTGAGCCTCGCGGACGGTCTCGTAGAGCTCCCTGAAGGCGGGAGGGACGGTTCCCTTGAAGAGGGTCCGGGTCATGTCGGCATAGTAGCGGCTTTCCTCGGAGAAGGGAAAGATGTCGAAGACGATGGGGCGGTGTGCCGGAAGGGGCCCCGAGCCCTCGTTGTGGGGGTCGCAGGCCTGGAGGCCTCCAGCGACGATGGTGTGCGAGCCGATGAGGTTTTTTGTAAGAAGGGATTGTTTCAGGAGGGCCTTGAGCCGCTCCGAGGTAAGGGGGAGTCCTTCGTAGAGGATTCCGCCGTCTTTGACCGTAGATCTCCGGAGGAGGGCGGCGATCTCGTGAAGGGCTTCCTCGACCCCTTCCTGGACCTTCCGGATCAGCTGGGCCTCCTCCCGGGACTTGAGTGCCCGCGAGGGGGTAAAGGCGCCTTCGACGGGGGTGACTGAGAGGCCCTCGTCGGAGAGCTTTCTCGCCAGACCCAGCGGAAAGTCGAAGGGGACGTCCAGATCGGTGATGCCGCGGCTTTTCAGAAAGAGGGCGGCGATGGCCGAAAGGCCCCGTTTTCCGGATTTTACGGCCTCATCCTCCCACTCTGCCGTCGACAGGACGTGGGTGGCACGGCCTTCCTTGCGTCCGCGGTCCCGTTCGAGATCGGAGAGAAGCATGAAGCTTTCCCCGCCGATTTCCGCATAGATATAGGGGTCCGGCGTCAGAAAGCCTGTCCGGTAGTAAAGGTCGGGGCTTTGCTCTCCTGCGGCGATGAGGAGTGTCGCCCTCATGTCTACAGCCTCTCCGTCATGAGATTCGGCTGGCGACCAGCATGCCCTGAGAGAGCGGCAGGATAGTTGTCAGGAAGTTTGAGTTCCCGAGAATCTTGTGGTTGAAGGACTCGACCGAGGATTGAAGGAGGGAGCGGGTACCGGTTCCCTCGGGGGGCGACATGCCCAGCGAGACGAGGATCCCTCCTGGTGCGAGCTTTTTTTCGATGGCGGGATACCAGTCTGCGAGCTTCGTCCGTTCCTGCTGGAGGTCGAGAACGATGAGATTCTGGGGCGAATCCAGTGAAAGAAGGTGATCAGGGCCGGTGGACTTGGAGATCTGGACGCGACCGGACAGTCCTGCCCTTTTCATGTAGTTTGATATGAGGCGGAGATTTTCGTCGCTGACGACCCCGATCGTGTGGTGTGCCGTGTCGGGAAGGGCCTTGGCAAGCCACAGGGTGGTCGAGCCGTAGGCACCGGTCCACTCGAAGACATGTTCCATCCGAGTGGTGGAGGCCAGGATCGCCAGGAGAAGTCCTCCGGAACGTCCCGTGTGAAAACGGCTGTGCTGTGTTGTCAGAAGGGCGATCTCTCCCGTGAGGGGATCCTTGTCGAAGGAGAGGTCAGCGAGGTATTTGTCGAGCGTCTCTTCGTTGTTCATCGGAGGTTTTCCTGCTCCCTTTCTTGTTTGGGTCGCAAAATATGAGGTCATGGTCAGAATGTCCGGCCAGGAAAAGGACCCGATTCCCGGGGGCTGGGGTTAGGGACGCCTGACTCTAATAAGGAGTATTGGCTTGATCATACCATCGGACAGGAGGGAATGGAAAGCGGTTTGCGAAGCTTTTTCCTGCCGGGTTTGCTCAGGACAAAAGAGAAACGGTATCATTCAGATGTCATGTTTTTAGTGGCGGCTGTCAGTCCTTTCTCTGACTTTGGGTTTTTAAAGATAAAAAAATCGGAGGGATCTATGAAAAATATCAAGGTGCGCTATTCCGGCAAGAATAATGAAGGACAGCTTGTCCAATCCGACGAACATGAGATTGCTCTTTTCCGGGTGGACGGACGCTACCATGCCGTTGAAAATCGTTGTCCCCATCGGGGTGGATACCTGGCCGACGGGATCGTTCGGGGAGGGCAGGTGCTGTGCCCCCTCCACGGTTGGGGATTCGATCTCGCCACCGGAGCCTGTTCCACAAGGCCCGGAGAGGAGGTTCGTTGTTTCGAAGTCAGTGAAGTGGAAGGCGGCGAGGTCAGTATTGTCGTCCCGTGACCGGATCTCTAAAAAGGGGAGGGGGGTTTCCCTCCCTTTTCTCCAGCATGTGTGTGGAGGTCCTCCTTGACGGCGATCCTGATTGCCATTGTCGGGGCAGTTCTCTCTCTCGGCTCGCTCACGAGTGCCGTCATCCTCAACCATCATCGCAATAAGGTCCAGGAGGTCCGGCTCATCTCCGCCGAGGCCGATTCTTTCCATCGGACCGTCGCCAAAGTCCTCGACTTCGACTGTTCTGCTCCGGTTTCGGAAAAGGAGGAGCGGCTCTGCAACAGTCCTTCCGACCGGGTGACGCTTCTCCGGGAGTCCTACCT
>DAHXNG010000113.1 GCA_027366615.1 Nitrospirota bacterium
TTTTTCAGGAAGATCTTCCTTCCCTTCCTGCTTCCCTCGCTCGTGACCGGGTCGATCACCGCCTTCGGGGGGGGCTGGAATGCCCTGATCGTCTCGGAGTACGTGGTCTATGCCAAGAAAGACTACGGAGTCGAGGGCCTCGGCGCCTTTCTCGACCGGGCCACCTACCAGGGGTCGCACCCGGTCCTGATCGTCGCGGCCCTGATCGTCATGACGGCCGCAGTGGTGGTGGCAAACCGGCTCTTCTGGGTTCCGCTCTACGAGCGGGTTACGCGAAGGTACAGCTATGACGCCTGAGCCGCATCCCTTTCTCTCCCTTCGCGACGTCTCCCGGGACTTTTCCCGGGACGGCCGCTCCTACCGGGCCATCGAGAACCTCTCCCTTTCGGTCTCGGAGGGGGAGTTCGTGGCGATCGTCGGCCCGTCGGGATGCGGCAAGAGCACCCTCCTCAGGATCCTCCAGGGGCTGATTTCCCCTTCGACAGGTGAGATCCTCTACAAGGGGGAGCGCCAGGACGGGATCAACTCGGACATGGCGATGGTCTTCCAGGGCTTTGCCCTCCTGCCGTGGCTATCCGTCCGCGACAATGTGGCCCTGGGGCTTGTGGCCCGGGGCCGGTCGAAGGAGGTCGTGGACCGGACCGTCTCCTTCTACATCGACAAGGTTGGGCTCGAGGGGTACGAAGAGGCCTATCCGCGGGAGCTTTCGGGGGGAATGAAGCAGCGCGTGGGGCTCGCCCGGGCGCTGGCGATCGAGCCCCGGATCCTTCTGATGGACGAGCCCTTCTCGAACCTCGACGCCCTGACCTCGGTGACGCTTCGCGACGAGGTCCTGATGTTCTGGCAGGACCCGGAGATGCCGGTCCGCACGATCGTCATGGTGACCCATATCATCGAGGAGGCGCTTCTCATGGCCGACCGTGTCGTCGTGC
The DNA here is from genome assembly GCA_027366615.1 of Nitrospirota bacterium. Lineage (GTDB taxonomy): Bacteria > Nitrospirota > Leptospirillia > Leptospirillales > Leptospirillaceae > UBA4572. Next base: position 933 of record DAHXNG010000113.1, read on the forward strand.
TCTCCCGGAGACCCACCCGGGTCGTCCGGGAGATTCCGGTCGGGCTGGCGCGACCCAGAAACAGGAAACATCCGGACTTCGAGCGTCTTTCGGACGAGATATTCTCGCTCATTTCGTAAGGAGGTTCCGTCCGCTTGCGGGGACAGACCCCGACGGACACGGAACGGAAAAACAACCAAGGAGGAAAGGTGATGGAAGGCGAACCTGAGCCTTATACGGGGATCAGCCGGATCGTCGGGCTTCTCAAGATCCTTAAGGAGAAAGGGGGGGCCTCCGATCTCTACCAGCTGGGGATCGACCTGCATCTCGACCTGGGAGAGGAGCTCCAGATCGTCCGCTCGGCCGAATCCCTGGGCTTTGTCGTCACGCCGGAGAGCGATATCGCGCTGACGCCGCTCGGGGAGGCGCTCCTCGAAAAGGATATCAACGGGCGAAAGGCCGCCATCAGGGATCGCCTTCTCACCCTGCCGCTCTTTTCCACCGTCCTCTCCTGGCTCGAAAAGGAGAAGGGCGAGAGCCTTCCGGAGGAGGATCTAAAAAAACGTCTGGGTGAGACCTTCCCCTCGGAGGACGTGGACGGCTCCTTTTCCCTTCTTGTGAACTGGGGGCGCTACGGGGAGCTTTTCGGATACAATGCGGCCCGGGAAGAGCTCTATGTCGACCGGGGAGAATGAGGGGGATCCCCGGCCCGGAGAAGCCGCTTTTTCTCCTCTTCGAGAGCGGCGACTCGCTGGCGGAAGGCCCCGATCTGGGCGTCGATCTCGGCGATCCGCTCGACCGGAGAGAGTGTGACGGGGTCGGGGTTTTCGGCCTTGCGCCGCTTCCTGTCGGAGAGAAAGACCAGGATGCCGATGACGGTAAGCGCGGTCAGGGCAATGGTGGCGTAGAGGAAGAGATGGTAGAGAGACTGATCCATGAACGGTCCTGTCGTTTGAGCCCGGAGGGGGGAGGGGGACCCGGCCGGGCCGGGACTCCCTGGAGCGAAGGGGGGCGAGGGCTTCCCCTTTTGCTCCATTCTACCCGCTCCCCCTTTGATCTCTCAATCCTTGAAGCCCTTCCCCAAGGTCCCCGAAGGTGACGGAAACGACAAAAGACGATCTCCGGCTCTGGGCGATCGCCCATCTGGCCGAGCTTGAAAGCCTCAAAAAAAAGAGGCGCCTTCGGGAGGAGGCAGGAGAGGATGCCGTGACGGCCCGGGACAGGATCCTGTCCTCCCTCCCCTCCGGGGAGATCGCCCGTCTCGACGCCGGCCTTCCCTCTCTTCTTGACAAGGCCGAACGGCTTGGGCTTAAGATGATGCATCCGGGAGATCCGGAGTTTCCCGTGATGCTCGGGACTCTCGTCTCGCCCCCCTTTCTTTTGTTTGCCCGGGGGGATCTCGGAGCCCTCGACCGGCCGTCTGTCGCGATCGTTGGGGCTCGGGAGGCGGGCGAGGAGGCCCTTCTTGAGGTCACAGCCCTGGCTTGCGAGCTCTCGGAGGCAGGATTCGGCATCGTCTCGGGGCTGGCCCGGGGTGTCGACGGGGCGGCCCACCGGGGAGCCCTTCAGGCGGGAGTGCCCACGGTGGCGGTCGTCGGTACCGGTCTCGATCGGGTCTACCCCCCGGAGCACAGGGATCTGGCTCGGGAGATCGTCGCAAAGGGGGGCCTCCTCCTTTCGGAGTTTCTTCCGGGAGAGGGGCCGGACGGCTGGCACTTTCCCCATCGCAACCGGCTGGTGGTGGGCCTCTCGTTGGCGGTCATCGCCGGTCCTCACCGGCGTCGTTCCGGAACCTATGTGACCGCCCGCATCGCCCTCGAGGAGGGGCGGGAGCTTCTGGTCTTCGACCGGGGGGCCCGGGGCTGGGAAGGCTCCGGACCCACTCTCCTTGAAGAGGAGGGGGCCCGGCGTATAGCTTCTGCGGAAGATGTCGTGGCGGCGCTTCTTTCCTGACTGACTGGCCTGATTTTCTGGCTGATTGTCCGGGACTTCGTGGCAGCCACTGTGGTATGGGCCTGTCCCGAACTGATGGTTTTTCCGCGGGACTCTCCATCGGGAGTCCCGCCTTCTCCATTCTCCTTATTCTGAAAGGGTTCTCTTCGTGACGGTGACAAAGAAGCCAGCCGGGAAGGCAGGCAAGGCAGGCAAAACGAAAAGCTCCCCCAAAACATCTCCCTCGTCCGCGAAATCCCGCCCGGCCGGTGCGGCTTCCAAAAAGGGCAAGGCCGAAGAGATGACCTCCGGCGAGGACTCCTCCCGGGGAGGGACGCTTATCGTTGTCGAGTCCCCGACGAAGGCCCGGACGCTGACCCGGATCCTGGGGCCCGGCTACAAGGTGAAGGCCAGCGTCGGCCATCTGAAGGACCTTCCGGCTTCGCGGATCGGGGTCGATCTCGAGAACGGCTATGAGCTCGAGTTCGAGGTCTCGAAGGGGAAGAAAAATGTGCTCGACGAGATCAGGCAGGCGGCCCGGGGGGCCCGGGAGATCTATCTGGCCTCCGACCCTGACAGGGAAGGGGAGGCGATCGCCTACCACATCGCAAGCGAGCTTGAAGGCCTTAAAAAACCCATCCGCCGGGTGCTCGTCCACGAGCTGACCCCCCGGGGGATCGCTCAGGCTCTCGAGCATCCGGGGGAGATCGACCTCCACAAGGTCGATGCGCAGAAGGCCCGCCGGGCCCTCGACCGCATCGTGGGCTACTCACTTTCCCCCCTTCTCTGGGACCGGGTCCGCCGGGGGCTCTCCGCCGGCCGGGTCCAGTCGGTGGCCGTCCGGCTCGTCTGCGACCGGGAAAACGAGATCAATGCCTTCGTGGCGGTCGAGTATTGGACGATCCTTCAGAGCTTCCATCCGCTTTCCTCCGGGCGCGTGGGGGACCATTTCGAGGCGAAGCTCGACAGGATTGCGGGAAAGAAGGCCGAGATTGGAACTCAGGAAGAGGCAGACGCCGTTCTTAGGCGTCTTGCCGAAGAAACCTTCAAAATCGGAAGCCTCGCCGCAGACGAGAAGAAGCGCCAGCCATCGCCCCCCCTGACCACCAGCCGGCTCCAGCAGGATGGGGCCCGCCGGTTCCGCTTCCCGGCGAAGAAGACGATGCAGCTCGCCCAGAAGCTCTACGAGGGGATCGAGCTTCCCGGCCAGGGACAGACCGGTCTCATCACCTATATGAGGACCGACTCGGTGAGGCTCGCCCCCGAGGCTCAGGAGATGGCCCGCGACTATATCCGTCGCAACTATCCGAATGGGCTCCCCCCGAAAAGCCCTGCCTACCGGAACAAGAAGGGGATCCAGGACGCCCACGAGGCGATCCGTCCCACCGATGTCAGCCGGACCCCCGCCTCCCTGGCCTCCGTCCTCGACCGGGACCTTCTCCGGGTCTACCAGCTCGTCTGGCAGAGCTTTGTCGAGAGCCAGATGCTGCCGGCGCGCTACCTCCAGACGACCGTCACGGTAGAGGGAGACCGGGAGGATACCTTCCGGGCGACGGGGCGGCGAATGCTCGATCCGGGCTTTCTTGCCGTCCGGGGAGAGGGTCAGTCCAAGGCCAAGAAGGGCGACGAGGAGGAGTCGGAAGGGGCCGAGGAGGAGGAGTCGGAGCTGCCGCTTCTTCATGAAGGGGAGGGTGTGGCGATCTCGGGTCCTCCGGATGCCTCCCAGCACTTTACCCAGCCGCCGCCACGATTCAACGAGGCCTCCCTCATCCGGGAGCTCGAGGAAAAGGGGATAGGCCGTCCCAGCACCTATGCCACGATCATGACCACCATCATCGACCGGGAGTACGTGGAAAAGCGGGAGAACCGCTTCTACCCCACGGAGCTCGGCCAGACGGTCAACCGCCTGCTCGTGGACAGCTTCCCCGACCTTCTCAACGTGGCCTTTACCGCCCGGATGGAGGAGGAGCTCGATGCCGTGGAGGAGGGGGACAAGGTCTACCGCGATGCCGTGGACGACTTCTACCGTCCCTTTTCGGCAGAGCTCGGCCGTGCCAAGGGCGGTGGCATGACCAACCTCAAGGCCAAGAGCGAGCCGACCGAGATCCCCTGCCCGGTCTGCCAGACCCTCATGGTCAAAAAATGGGGACGCCACGGGGCCTACCTGGCCTGCGGGAACTATCCCGAATGCAAGACGACCCGGAACATCGTTCAGACAGAATCCGGGCTGGCCCCCGAGGTTCTTCCCGAGGCTCCGGGGGAGGTCTGCGCCACCTGCGGCAAGGCAATGGTGGTCCGGAAGGGACGCTTCGGGACCTTTCTTGCGTGCAGCGACTATCCCGCCTGCAAGACGACCCGGCCCTGGCCCCCCAAGGAGAAGGACGAGACCCCCGTCCCCCTTCCCGCCGACATCCCTCCGTGTCCCGCCTGCGGGGGATCGATGGTGGTGAAGACCGGCCGCTTCGGACGATTCCTCTCCTGCGCCAACTATCCCAAGTGCAAGACAACCCGTCCCCTCCCCACCGGGATCCATTGCACGCGTCCCGGGTGCGACGGCGAGATCCTGCCCCGCCGGGGCAAGCGGGGGATCTTTTACGGCTGCAGCCGCTACCCCGAATGCGACAGGACCTATCCGGGTCGCCCGGTGGCCCGCGCCTGTCCTTCCTGCGGCCACGCCTTCCTGGTGGAAAAAAAGAGCGCCGGGAAGACCTCTCTCGCCTGCCCGGAGAAGGATTGCGAATACGAGGCTCCTGAGGGGGAGGAGCCGGGGATCACGGCGTGACGGCTCGTCCGGTGATGGTCGTCGGCGGGGGGCTGGCCGGGACCGAGGTCGCGCTCTCGCTCGCTTCGGCAAACGTTCCGGTCCTGCTAGTCGAGATGCGCCCGGAGACCAGGACCGGCGCCCACCGCTCCGGCGCCCTCTCCGAGCTCGTCTGTTCGAACTCCCTCAAGAGCGTCGATCCCGGGACGGCCCACGGCCTTCTCAAGGAAGAGCTTGCGAAGATGGGATCGAGTGTCCTCGAGGCGGCCATGGAGTGCCGGATCCCGGGGGGAGGGGCCCTCGTCGTCGACCGGGAGCGTTTTTCGGAGCGGCTGACCCGGCAAGTCGAAGGCGACCCGCGCATTACGCTCGTCCGCGAGCGGATCGACCGGATCCCCGAGAACCGCCCCCTTGTCCTTGCGACCGGACCCCTGACCCATCCGGCCCTGGCCTTAGCTCTCGAGGAGGCCATCGGCTCCGATCGCCTCTCCTTTTACGACGCCATCAGCCCTGTTGTGGAGGCGGCCTCCCTCGACTTCGGCCCCCTTTTTCGGGGGGATCGCTGGGGCGAGCCCGGGGTGGGGGACTACGTCAACGTTCCCCTCGACCGGGAACAATACGAGGCGCTCTGCGCCGACCTTCTGGCCGGAGAGCGGGTGCCGCCCCACGAGGGGGTCGAGGACCGTCCGGAGGTCCTCCGGGCCTTCGAGGCCTGCCAGCCGGTGGAGTCTCTTGCCGAGACCGGCCCCGAGACCCTGGCCTTCGGTCCCCTCCGCCCGGTGGGGCTCGTCGACCCGGGGACCGGCAAGATCCCCTGCGCGGTGCTCCAGCTTCGGGCCGAGAACCGGGAGGAGACGGCCTACAACCTCGTGGGTTTCCAGACAAAGCTCAAGTATTCGGAGCAGGACCGGATCTTCCGGAAGTTTCCGGGGTTTTCCGGGGCGGTCTTCCTCCGCTACGGCTCCCTTCACCGGAACACCTTTCTCGATGCTCCCCGCGTCCTGGGCCCCGACCTGTCGCTTTTGGCCCTTGCCGGGGTCTATCCGACGGGCCAGATGATGGGGGTGGAGGGCTATACCGAATCGGTGGCACTGGGTCGTCTCACGGCCCTTCTTCTCACCCCCGGACCTCCCGTCTCCCTTCCTCCGCCGACTTCGGCCTTGGGAGCCCTCGTCCGGGCCCTCGTTCCGGGGGCCTACCGCGAGGAGGGCATGCCTCCCGGACCCGAGGAGACGGGGCGTTTTTCTCCGGTCAACCTTCATTTCGGTCTCTTCCCCCCGCTTTCCGGCCGGGTTCGCGGCGGAAAGGCCGAGCGCCGGAAGGCCCAGGTCGTCCGGGCGCGGGAGGCGTTCGATCGTTGGTGGGAGTCGGTTCGGCACAGGGGCTAGAAGCGGGGAGAAAACGACATTCAGGAATGGATGTCGATCCCGGAGAGCAGGAGGGCAGGCAGTGGGGGGATCGGGTTCGGGAAGACGGCGACGCGAGAGCTCTCCAGGCGTCTTGCTAAAGGAGGACGAAAAGGCGGCGGATTCCTCCTCCGGGGCGGACAGGACAGGCGGGGAGCGCCACGAGCGGCTTCTCAGGGATCCCCTCTGTCTGGCCTATAAAAAGACCCTTGTCCGGTCGGGACGCTCTCCCCGGACAGTTGAGGCGGCCCTCGACGATCTGTCGCTTCTGACAACTCTGGAGGAGAGACTCCTCTGGGGAGGGGAGGGCTTTCTCTGGGAGCGCCTCGACCGCCCCCGGGCTCTCAGGTTCGTCAAGCGCCTCTGCGACCGGGACTACGCCCCTTCGAGCATTGCGCGGATCCTGTCCGGACTTCGGGGCTTTTATGGCTTTCTGATCGCGTCCGGCCATGGGACGGAGGATCCCTTTCGCCAAATCTCGGGCCCCCGGGCCGAGAGGAAGCTTCCCCCGCTTCTCTCCGAGGCGGAGGCTTCCGCCCTGGTGGCGGCTTGCGACCGGGAAGGGCGGGCGAACTCCCCGAAGGAGCTTCGCGACCGGGCGATCCTTGAGCTCTTCTATCAGACGGGCGTCCGTCTCTCCGAACTCTGCGGCCTCCGCTGGGAGGATCTCGACTCGAGTCTTTCCGCTCTTCTGGTCCGGGGCAAGGGAGGGAAGGACCGGCGGGTTCCGGTGGTCGGGGAGGCCCGGGAGGCCCTGAGAGCGCTTCGGGCGCTGTCGGAAAAAAAGGGAGCTGCCCCTTCCGGTCCGCTCTTTGCGGATCTTGACGGCGGGCCGCTCTCTCCCTGGCAGGTCGGCCGGATCGTCAAAAAATACGCGAAGGAGGCAGGGCTTCCGGAGACGGTGACCCCCCACGCCCTCCGCCATTCCTGCGCCACACACCTTCTCGACCGCGAGGCCGACCTCCGGGAGATC
>DAHXNG010000131.1 GCA_027366615.1 Nitrospirota bacterium
CGTTTCAGTCAGTCACATTAGGAGCCCGGCATGGAACTTGCTAAAATAAGCCCATATCTGAATCTCTGTCTTTTTTCGAAGAATGGCATCTATAAGGAGCGTGACCATGGATCTTTCCTCGTATGCTTCCGAGGGGGTTTATGATGAACTGGTGGACGCATCGGGTAACCCCCGGGCCGGCACAAAACTTCTTTACGAACTGCTGGGATCCATGCCACCAGGGGAGCTTGGCCGTTTTCAGAAGGCTGCCGAGGCCGCCCTCTATCGCATGGGCGTGACCTTCACCGTCTATGGGGATGTTCAGGGCCTCGAGAAAATTTTGCCCTTCGATATCATCCCCCGCGTGATCGGAGGCAATGAATGGTCGATGATCGAAAGGGGTCTGAAGCAACGTATCCTGGCACTGAATCTCTTTCTTGAGGACATCTACTCCGACCAGAAAATTCTCACGGACAAAGTCATTCCGGAAGAACTCATCTTCTCGGCTTCGGCCTACAGGCCCCAATTGAGGGGTCTCAAGGTTCCCCAGGGAATCTGGTGTCATGTGACCGGATCGGATCTTGTCCGCGACGAGACAGGGGAGTTTTTTGTCCTGGAGGATAATCTCCGCTGTCCTTCGGGAGTCTCCTATGTTCTGGAAAACCGGCATGTTCTGAAGAGAACTTTTGGCGCGGTCTTCGAAACCTCCCGCATCCGGTCGGTCGACGACTACCCGAACCGTCTACTCGAAGCTCTCGAATATCTGGCACCTCCCGGGATCGAGTCTCCGACCGTGGTCCTTCTGACTCCGGGGGTCTATAATTCGGCTTACTTCGAACACTCCTTTCTTGCCCAGCAGATGGGGGTTGAACTCGTGGAGGCCTCCGATCTGCTCGTGTCCGACGGACGGGTCTTGATGCGCACAACGCAGGGGCCCAAAAGGGTCGATGTGATCTACCGGAGGATCGACGATGACTTCCTGGACCCTCTCGTCTTTCGTCCGGATTCCCTCCTGGGGATTCCCGGCATTATGGATGTCTACCGCGCGGGACGGGTCGCCCTGGCAAATGCCCCCGGGACCGGTGTCGCCGACGACAAGGCCGTGTATGCCTACATTCCGAAGATCATCGATTACTACCTGAAGGAACCGCCGATCCTGAAGAATGTTCCGACGTGGCTCTGTTCCAATCCGGAAGACCGGGCCTATGTCTTGGCCCACCTGCCCGAACTTGTGGTCAAGACAACCAACGAGTCCGGGGGCTACGGCATGCTGATCGGACCTCATTCCACAAAGGCCGACCAGGACATCTTTCGAGAACGTATCCTGAAAAATCCCCGGAACTACATTGCCCAGAACACCCTGTCCCTTTCCCGCTCCCCGGTCCTTGTGGACGACCATCTTGAAGGGAGACATGTCGACCTCCGTCCCTATAATCTTTTCGGGAAGGAGATCTATGTTATGCCTGGAGGTCTTACGCGAGTTGCACTAAGAAAAAACTCCCTGGTTGTGAACTCCTCCCAGGGAGGAGGAACCAAGGATACTTGGGTTTTGAAGGACTGAGTGGCCCGTTGACCCTTGCAATGCGGATTGAGAGGAGTGCCCCATGCTGAGCCGTGTCGCAAACTCGATCTACTGGATGAGCCGCACCCTTGAGCGGGCCGAAAATGTGGCCCGATTCATCGATGTCAACCTGAACCTCATGCTGGATACGGAAGCCCTGGACAACAACCAGTGGGGCCCCCTGGTCATCACCAGCGGCGACAGGGCCCTCTTCGATAAGCACTACGGCGCTCCGACAAAAGAGTCTGTCATGCGTTTTCTCACATTTGACCAGACCAACCCGAATTCCATCCTGTCCTGTGTCTTTGCCGCCCGGGAAAACGCCCGGTCGATCCGGGAGATCATCTCCTCTGAGATGTGGGAACAGGCCAACCGGTTTTACATGCTTGTCCGGGAAGCGGCATCGAACGATACCATCTTCTGGAATCCTCACGATTTCTACACCGAGGTCAAGATGGCCAGCCATCTCTTCGATGGTATTGCCGATGCGACCCTGTCCCACAGCGAACCTTGGCACTTTCTCCGGTTGGGAGAAATGATAGAACGGGCGGACAAAACCTCCCGGATTCTTGATGTGAAATACTATTTTCTGCTTCCGACCCTCCAGGGAGTGGGGAGTACCATCGATGGCGTGCAATGGGCCGCACTTCTGCGTTCGGCAAGCTCCTTCGAAATGTATCGGAAGCGACATCGTCGCATCACCCCCCAAAGAGTGGCCAACTTTCTGATCCTGGATCGCTATTTCCCGCGCTCCATTACATTCTGCGTCGCCCGGGCAGAAGAATCCCTTCGGGCCATCACCGGAACTTCACACAATTTTTTCAGCAATCAGGCGGAACAGCGGCTGGGCCAGCTGTCTTCCTGTTTGAATTATTCGAAGATTGAGGAGATAATGGCCAGCGGACTCCATGAATTTCTCGACTCGATCCAGATTCGTCTTAATCAGGTCGACGATGCTGTTTGTGAGACATTTTTTTCCTTGCCGAGTTTCGATTCTGATAAAAATGAACGACTTCAGGCCGATCAGCATCAGTAGGTGGCTGAAAAGGTCAAAAAGGATAAGATGACATTTTGTGTTTCCATCAAGATAAAGGACGGTCTGGTCGGCATTGCCGACACCCGTATCACATCCGGCCTTGAACACACGACCGCCCGCAAGGTTACGATTCACCACCTTGGGGAACGCTCCCTCTTTCTCATGACCTCCGGACTCAGGTCGGTTCGGGACAAGGCCATGACCTATTTTGAAGAGGTTCTGGAGGACAAGGAGGCTGGGTTCGACAAGCTCTATCAGGTGGTAAATCTCTTTGCCACCCAGGTTCGGAGGGTCGCCGCAGAAGACAAGGCCTCCCTTCGGGAAAGCGGGCTTGACTTCAATCTTTTCTCGATTGTGGGGGGGCAGCTTGAAAAGGACAAGGAGCACAAGCTCTATCTCCTTTATCCTGAAGGCAACTGGGTTGAGGTCAGCGAATCCACCCCCTATTTCCTGATCGGGGAGTCCTCCTACGGAAAACCGATTCTCGACCGTGTTCTCCGGTACCATTCCAATATGGAATCGGCACTGAAGCTCGCCTATCTGGCCTTCGACTCAACCCGGATCAGCGCGGTCGACGTCGACTTTCCGATCGATGTTGTCCTGTACCGGCACAGGACCCGGGAGCTGGCCCATCACCGGTACAACCGGAGTGACCTCCAGCATCTTCCCCAATGGTGGCAGGAGCGTCTCAAGGCCTCAGTTGAAGCCCTGCCGAACGAATGGGTCCATGAGGTCCTGTCGAAGCTTTCCCGGTCCAAGTGACACTGTGATCTTCGAAGTTTCTCACCGAATGGATTTCAGTTTTTCCGCGCCGGCCTACTTCGAGCCCATGACGGTGCGCCTGTGTCCGCGGTCGGATGCCGCCCAGACCCTCCATTCCTACCGCCTCGAAGTTTTTCCGCCTCCGGTTCAGTCCACCCGGATCACAGGTCTCGACGGCAATATCGAAGAGACCCTCTGGTTTGACGGGCACCATCCGTCACTGTCCCTGACCGCCTCTTCCCGGCTCCAGACATTTCGGACAAACCCTTTTGGCTTTCTTCTTTCCGACTCCCGTTTCAATACCCTCCCCTTTTCCTATGGCCCTGTTCTTTCGCCCGTTCTTGCCCCCTACCTTGAACAGGGGAGAAATTTGCGCGACAGCCTGGCGTTTAGGGAGTTCACAGAGACGATTCGATCCTCTTCGAGGCTGGAAACGGTTCCCTTCCTGACATGCCTTGCCCAGCATATTCAGGAATCCTTCTCCTATGCGGTGAGGGAGGAGGGGGCGCCTCATTCGCCCGAACAGACGTTGAAAAACGAAGGAGGAAGCTGCCGGGACTTTGCCTTGCTTGCCATGGAGGTCTGCCGGTTCTTCGGGCTCGCCTCCCGGTACACGGGCGGTTATCATCTCCCCCCTGACGCACTGGGAGAGCCTTCTCTTCATGCATGGATCGAAGTTTTCCTTCCTGGAGCTGGCTGGCGGGGACTTGATCCGAGCGAGGGGCTAATGGCGGCGGACCACCATATCGCCCTCGTATCTTCGCCTCTTCCATCCCTGACATTGCCCACGGAAGGTCACTTTCGCGGAGAGGGACTCTCGACCCTCTCGACCCGGATCTCTATTGAAAGATCCCGGGAGTAAGATACGTATCCCCTCCGCATCAGAAGCGCTCCATCTTATGGCAGGGGCAATCTTTTCGACGATCCTGGGCTAGGAGAGTGTAAGACCCTGAACGACAATTTCAGTTCTTTTCTTGCCCTGATCCGGGATCAGGCCTTCTGATCCGATGGCGCCGGAGTCTTTTCTCCTTCTCTCTCTTTCCTCTTCTCCCTTTTCGTGGAATTCATCCTTGCCGGTATGCTTTAATAATAGGGGACAAGTTGCGTCTCTTGATGGCAGTTGCCGCCTGAATGTTGCGTCAGTCAGCACTCTGTGTGCCCGCTGGAATAGACTGAAAGGATATGGATGAGCCAGGAGTCACTTGAAGCGCATGATCTGATGGAATCCCTTAGCGAATCGATCGAGAAGCGCGAGGAGAAACGTGACCAGTGGAATATCCGTGTCGCGCTGACGACCTCGATACTCGCCGTCTTTGCCGCGCTCTCCAACCTCGAGTCGGAACAGAAGACGTCGGAGGCGATCATGCTCAAAAATTCGGCCATTTTTTACCAGGCCAAGGCCTCCGATCAGTGGTCCTTTTATCAGGCCAAGAAGATCAAGCTCCATATGTCCTCCAATCAGGCCCATCTCGTTGAATTCTTCCATTCTTCAACGAAGGAGCGCGACCGTCTTTCGGGTCTTGTCGCAAAATACAAAGGGCAGGCGGGCAAGATCAAGGAAAAGGCGATCGCCTTCGAGAAGGAGCGGGACAAGATGAACGTTCTTTCGGACAAGGCGCTTTCGCATCATCATGCCTTTGCTCTCAGTGTCGTCTGCTTCCAGATCAGCATCGTCCTGTCCTCGATGGCCGTCATGCTGCGAAGAAATGCTCTCTGGTATGTCAGCATGGGGCTGGGAGGGGTCGGATGCCTGGCTTTTCTGAACGGGTTTTTCATGTTTTTTCATTTCTTATCCAGAGATTGAGGAGGGCCGCGATGGTCTCGTTTCGCATATGTATGGGGGGAGCCCTCGTGGCAGGAACTCTTTTTCTTTCGGGATGCCACTCCTCCCAAAAGACGGGAGCCCAGCCACTGAAACCGTCCTCTTCGCCTCCCGTCACGCTGGCGTCTCCCACACCGGTTGAAGGCGTTTCCCATGCCTTTGTCCCCTATGCGGACAAGCCGCCTCTCGGGACGCCGGTAGAAACACACTGAGGGGCATTGTGGAACCTTGTTCCCGCTTTTTTCCCGAGGATGGCTTGCTTTTTTATTGGAGAGTAGTAAAATATGTCTGATAACCCCGTAACACCCCCCTCCGAGCGTTTGACTGAAGAGATCACTCTTCTCCTTGTTTCAATGGGACTGACACTTTACGATCTTGTCCTCCCCAAGAAAAGTGGCGGTGTTCTGCGGGTTTTCATCGAAGGCCCCGATGGTGTGACGATTGAGCAGATCGAGAGCGTCAGTCGTCGTATCGGCGTCATCCTTGACGTTCTTGACCCGTTTCCTGGCCGATACCACCTCGAGGTGAGTTCGCCGGGCCTTGACCGAATGCTCAAGATTCCGGAGGATCTCCGGAAAAATCCTGGCCAGTGGGTGAGCGTCAAGCTCAGCGAGGAACTCGAAGGGCAGAAGGTCCTTAAGGGACGGATTGGTCCGGTCGGGGAAGAGGGATTCGACCTGATCATCGATGCCGGAAAGAAGTCCAAGACTCTCGGCATCTCCTTTGCGATCCTTCGGAGTGCCCAGGCGGAGTTCTGGCGCCCCGTTCCGGGGGCTCCGTCCCGTTCCTCTCCGGGGCAAGAAAAGATTCGCTCATAATGAAACGGCATTTGGTCAGTCAAGGACATTTCCGGGGAACTCCTCCGGTTTTCGGAAGCATCTCTACCTGTTTGGGAGACGTGAATGGTTAATCAGGAACTTTTGAGTGTCATAGACCAGCTTCACCGGGAAAAGGGAATTCCCCAGGAGACCCTGATCGAGGCTATTCAGTCGGCTATTCTGACTGCGGCCAAGAAACGTTATGGGGGAGGGGAGAACTTTCAGGTGGAGATCGACCCCAGAACGGGCGAGATTCAGGTCCTGCACATTCGGAGAATCGTCGAGACGGTTGTCTCTCCGATGGAAGAGGTCTCCCTTGCCGAGGCGATGGAATCGGATCCCGGTGCGGAGGTGGGGGACGAGATCGGTGCCTTCCTCGAGATCGACGACTTTGGACGGATTGCCGCCCAGGCCGCCAAACAGGTCATCTTCCAGAAGGTTCGCGAGGCGGAGTGGTCTGTCGTCGCTCAGGAGTTCGGTGGACGGAAGGGAAATGTCGTGGCCGGCGTCTACATCGGTCAGGAAAAACGCAACTTCATCATCGATCTCGGGAAGACGGAGGCGGTTCTGCCCTTCAAGGAACAGATCCCCCGCGAGTCCTTTCACCGGGGAGACCGGGTTAAGGCGCTTCTTCTCGATATTCGTACGACGACCCGCGGTCCCCAGCTTATCCTGAGCAGAACGCACCCGGACTTCCTTGCCCGTCTTTTCGAAAAAGAGGTTCCTGAAATCAGTGAGGGTCTGATCGAGATCAAGGGGGTCGTTCGCGATCCGGGCGAGCGGGCAAAGGTGGCCGTACTCTCCCGCGACCCCAACATCGATCCTGTGGGTTCCTGTGTCGGCGTCAAGGGCTCGAGGGTCCAGGCCATTGTCCGGGAGATTCACGGGGAAAAGATCGATATTATCGACTGGAGCGCCGATCCTGGAACTTATATTGCCCGGGCCCTGTCTCCGGCCAAGGTTCTTCGTGTGGCGACGAGGGATGTGGAGTTCGACAAGGTGGCGACTGTCGTTGTGGCTAACCAGCAGCTCTCTCTCTCCATCGGCCGCCGTGGTCAGAATGTCCGGCTTGCCGCGAAGCTGACCGGCTGGAAGATCGACATCTTCAGCGAGCAGCAATATGAGGCCGACCGTCAGGCACGCTCTGGCGGCGAGGAGGGTGAAGGAGAGTTGCCGGAGTCCGCTCCCGTTCTTCTGGCGATCGAGGATCTTCCGGGAATGGGTGGAAACATGGCGGATACTCTCAAGGCGGCAGGCTTCGATACTGTAGAAAAAATTGCCGATGCGAACATCGACGAGATTGCCGGACTTCCGCGGTTTGGGCCCAAGACGGCCGCAAAGCTTGTTGAGACTGCCAGAGACTTCATGGGATACCCGAAGCCTGCGGAGGTGACTGCCCAGGAGTCTGTGTCCTGATTCCTTGAGGAAAGAGGGCGCTCTGCAGGGAGCTCCCGGAGAGGAATGTTTGCCTCTCCCCGGCGGCTTGTGATTGTCAAGATCTGTTGGTGACTGATTCGCTTTGGATAGATGAGGGGGAGTTTCTTTGAAAGTTTATGAATTGGCGCGCGAACTCAAGTTGGAAAGCAAGGCACTTCTTGCCAAGCTCAATCTCTGGGGGATTCATGCGCCCTCCCATATGGCAACGCTCGATGAACGAGCGGTTGCCACCGTCCGACAAAAGATGAAAAAGGGGAGCGATGCGCCGGAAGCCCCCAAAAAACCAATTCTGATCAAGAAAAGAAACCAGCCTTCCTCATCCGAAGAGGCAATCGAGCCCTCCCAGCCTTCCGAGAGCCCCTCGTTGGAGAAAGAACCCTCGGAGCATCACCCCGTCCCGACTCCTGCCACTCTCTCCGCTCCGGAATCCGAGGAAGCTCTCCCGAAGGAGAAGCTTGCAGCGGACAAGCAGAAGTCTTCGGAAGAGACCATTCAAACGCCGCATCCTCCTTCTCCTCCGGCTCCGATCAACCAGCCCTCCGACCTTCTTCCCCGGATCCCCGTTGAGGCTTGGACCGACAGTCCAGTCGGGGAAGGGACTTCCCGCACTGCTCCTCCTCAGCTCACTGCGGCTGAAAAGGAGAAGGCACTCAAGGATCGGGCTGCGGCTGGCGACAAAAAGGGAAAGGCTGTCAAGGGGGCGAAGGAGAAGAACCAGAAACTCGACCGCCTTCATCTTCTCCGTGAAGAAGACTTTGTCGATCTCGACGATGTCGGGGAGGGGGGCCCTGCCAAGCCGCCCGCTGCGGTGACACCCCCCGTTCGCGCCGTCGTTCCCGGACTTCCTCCCGAAGCTCCTGCGGCCGGTCGACCCTCTTTTCCGCGTCCAGCCTTCAAGAAACCTGCTCCCTTCAAGAAAAAAGGGAAGGGCGGCATGGATCCCCGCAAAGGGGGCGCCGTGCTCGACGGAACGAAGGCGCGAAAGAAGTCCATCCGGATCGATGCGGGAATCAGCGTCAAAGAGTTTGCCGACCGTATGGGAGTCAAGGTTCAGGATGTGATTATGCGGCTTATGTCCATGGGCGTCATGGCCACCATTACAGAACCAGTTGATCCCGATGCGGCTCTTCTCGTGGCAGAACAGATGGGCATTGCCGTGGAGATCCAGCAGGAGGAGCCGGAAGACGCCATCCTCGGGGAGACAGAGGATTCCGAAGAGGATCTTCTGTCGCGGCCTCCTGTCGTGACGATCATGGGCCACACCGACCACGGAAAGACCTCCCTTCTTGACGCAATTCGGCAGACAAAGGTGGCGGAAGGGGAGGCGGGGGGCATCACTCAGCACATTGGTGCCTATACCGTGTCCATCAACGGCCGGGACATCACCTTTCTCGATACGCCAGGACACGAAGCCTTTACGGCCATGCGCGCCCGCGGAGCCAAAGCGACGGACGTGGTGGTTCTAGTTGTTGCGGCCGATGACGGTGTCATGCCTCAGACCATCGAGGCCATCAACCACGCCAAGGCAGCCGATGTTCCGATCGTTGTGGCTCTCAACAAGGTCGACAAGCCCGAGGCGAACCCCGACCGGGTCAAGCAGGCCCTTGCCGAACATGGTCTCTCCCCTGAAGAGTGGGGGGGGACTACGATCTATTGTCCCGTATCGGCCAAAAAACGGACGGGTCTCGATCATCTTCTCGAGATGATTCTTCTTCAGGCCGATGTTCTGGATCTGAAGGCCAATCCGAACCGGCGGGCTCGGGGCCTTGTCATCGAATCCCGACTTGACCGCGGCCGGGGAATTGTCGCCTCGGTCCTGGTTCAGAAGGGGACGCTCCGCGTCGGAAACTTCCTCGTCCTCGGTGCACAGGTCGGTCGGGTCAGAAGCCTGAACGATGCCTTCGGACACAAGGTTAACGAAGTGACGCCCTCCCACTCGGCCGAGGTTGTGGGGCTCGACGGCATGCCCCAGCCAGGGGATGTCTTTGTGGCCGTTGAAGACGAAAAGCTCGGCCGCCAGGTTGCCATGGCCCGCCAGGCCCGCCACAGGGCGGCACAGCTCCTCCAGAACAAGAAGGTGACTCTCGAGGATCTGTACACCCAGATCGAGGAAGGGATCATCAAGGATCTGAACCTGATCCTGAAGGTTGACGTTCAGGGTTCGATCGAGCCAATCCGGCAGGCGATCGCCAAGCTTGAAAACGCGAAGGTCCGGGTTCGCTTTATCCATGAAGGGGTGGGAGGAATCCGGGAGACCGACGTGCTTCTCGCCCAGGCGTCGAATGCCGTCATCTTCGGCTTCAATGTTCGCCCTGAGCCGAAAGCCCTGGCCCTGGCCGAGCGGGAAAAGGTCGAGATGAAGTTCTATTCGGTTATCTACGATGCGGTCGAGGATATCAAGAAGGCGATGGAAGGAATGCTTTCTCCCATCATCAGGGAGAAGTTCCTCGGGCGTGCCGAAGTTCGGCAGGTTTACAATATCACCCGCGTCGGGACGGTTGCAGGATGCTATGTCTCCGAAGGGATGATCCAGCGGTCCGGAACCATCGTAAAGCTCATCCGTGACGGAGTTGTCGTATACGAGGGCAAGATCGAGGCCCTCAAGCGCTTCAAGGACGACGTCAAGGAGGTCGCAACCGGATACGAGTGCGGTATCTCGATTGAAAACTACCGGGACATCAAGACGGGCGACATGATCGAGTGCTTTATACAGGAAAAGGTGGCCGGAAAGCTTGAAACGGTTTCCTCATGACCGTTCGCCCGAAAAACGTTCGGCGATTGGACATCTGATCCTCGTTCTCTTCATCCCGGGGGCGCATTCGCTCAAGGACAAGCGCCAGGTACTTCAAAGCCTCGTCTCCCGGACAAGGGACCGCTTTCCGGTCTCAGTCGCCGAAACGGGCTATCAGGATCTCTGGCAACGTTCGGTCGTGGAGGCGGTCATTATCAGTTCCGATCCGGATCTTCCAGGAAAGGTCTTTGAAAAAATCCTCGAGCTGTTTCGTTCGGATCCTGCGGTCGAGGTTCAGGATACGCATCAGGAGTTCCTTTGAAAAAAAGGGATCATGGTTTCCGCCGGGCGGACCGGGTAGCCTCCGAAATCCGGGAGATCATGGCTGTCGTCGTGGCCCGCTACTTCCGGGAACCCCGCATCGCAAGTGTCACCATCACGAAGGTTCGACTCTCCGACGACCTCAGGAACGCCACAGTCTTCTTCTCCGTTTTTCCGGGTGAGGATCCGGAGATTGTGGGCGAGGCGCTCGATCGTCATGCGCCGACCCTGAGGAAGGAACTTGCCAGCAGGATTCGCATCAAGTATATCCCCCGCCTGCAATTTACTCATGATGGAGGGGAGGACGAGATCGGCCGCATCGAATCCCTGTTGAGCGGAGAGTCCGGAGCGGAAGAGTCCGGAGCGGAAGAGTCGTGAGCCTCTTCCCTTTGGCGGAGGCGGAAGAGCTCGCGGGACTCATTCTCGTGGACAAGCCCGCCGGTCCGACCTCCCACGATGTGGTAGACAGGCTGAGACGGCTCTCGGGAGCAGAAAAGATTGGTCATGGCGGGACCCTTGATCCCATGGCTTCCGGTCTCCTGCCACTTCTCGTGGGCGAGGCGACGAAAATGTCGGGCTTTCTTCTGGCCGATGACAAGTCCTACGAGTTTGACCTGACGCTTGGGGCGACGACGGACTCCGATGACAGCACGGGGACTGTTGTTGCAACCTTCCCCGTGCCGGAAGACCTCTCTTTTGAACGGATTCGCAAGGAAACAGAGGGATTCGTAGGGGAGCGCCTCCAGGAGCCGCCCATGTACTCGGCGGTCAAGCAGAAGGGCGTCCCTCTCTACAAGCTGGCGAGAAAGGGCGTGACCGTTGCCCGGGAACCCCGGAAGATTTTGATCCATTCCCTCGAGATCCTCGCAGTTGCCGCTCCGGTGATCTCCTGCAGGGTCCACTGTTCGAAAGGGACCTATATACGGGTCCTAGCCCGGGAGATCGGTGAGGCGCTTTCGACCGGCGCTCACCTGAGCCGACTCCGAAGGCTTTCTGTCGGCGCTTTTTCGATTGCCGAGGCCGTCCCTCTCGAGACGATGGAAAAGATGTGGACAGCCCAGGATCTTTCCCGGGCTCTTTTGGGTCCCGACAGGATCTTCTCCGCACTTCCGGGGGTCCGTCTTCTCGGAGGAGCCGCTTCCCGTCCCCTGAAGGGGAGCCTTCTTCCGGCGGCGGCAATTTTTCGGCGCGAAGGATTGTTTCACGCGACGGATACGATTAGAATAATGGGACAGGATGGAAAGATTCGGGCGCTGGCACAGGCCCTTCTTGACGAGGAGAGGATAGGGGATTTTCCCCTGGGGGTTCCTTTTGCAAAAGTCTCGCTCGTTTTTTGAGGGATACATCAAAGTCGTGTCGCTTCAAACCGGGACCCTTGGGTTTCGGAGTCCGGGGCGGCCTTTAATCAGTCAGGTCTAAACAGGGAGCTTTTCGAATGGCATTGAGCAAGGAAAAAAAACAGGCAGTGATTGATTCCTTCAAGATTTCCGGCAACGATACCGGTTCGGTCGAGGTTCAGGTTGCGATCCTGACGGAACGGATCAACCAGCTGGGCGAGCATTTCAAGAAGTTTCCCAAGGATGTCCATTCCCGCCGGGGTCTTCTTTTGATGGTCAGCCGCCGGCGTCGCCATCTCAAGTACCTTCATTTGAACAATCCGGCCAAGTATCAGGAAATCATCGGAAGGCTCGGTCTTCGCCGCTAGAACTGACAAGGGGCCGGTCTCCGGTCTCCAGAAAACAGGCGAGGTGGGTGCGGCTTTTGGTAGTGTTTCATTCTTCCCTGCCGCAGGAAGGTCTCGCGTTACACTCGAGCCTTTCTCGCCATGGACGTCTCTCATAGTTGATGGTCTTGCACAATAACACGGAAAGGATTCCACCCAGAATGAAACCAGTGACAGTTGAAGTGGCCGTCGGAGGAAAGACGGTCCGGATCGAGACAGGCCGGATGGCTCGCCAGGCCGATGGAGCCGCCGTCCTCTGGGTGGAGGGAACCGTCCTCATCGCGACAGCGGTGGCTGCGAAGACCATCAAGCCGGGAACGGACTTTCTTCCCCTGACCTGCGATTACCAGGAGCGGGCCTATGCGGCCGGCAAGATCCCCGGCGGATTCTTCAAGAGAGAAGGGAAGCCGTCCGAGCGGGAGATCCTAAACAGCCGCCTCGTCGATCGCCCCCTTCGCCCCCTCTTCCCTGAGGGCTTCTACTACGATACCCAGGTGATCGCTTCGGTGGTCTCCGCAGACCGTAGCGGTGTCACCGACGTGATGGCGGTTGTGGCGGCATCGACGGCCCTTACGATCTCGGACATCCCCTTCGACGATCCTCTCGGAGCCGTCCGGGTCGGATATGTAGACGGTCAGTTCGTCATCAATCCCGACATCGAGACCCAGGAGCGCTCGTCACTTGACCTCGTGGTGGCCGGAACTGCCGATGCCATCATGATGGTTGAAGGCAAGGCCGACGAAGTCTCGGAGGAGCTCTTCCTTGAGGCCATCAAGACGGCCCATGCCGCCTGTCAGCCGATTATTGCCGCACAGAGGGAGCTCCAGAAAAAAGTCGGGAAGACGAAGCGCGCCCTTCCCAAGGTGCCCGTTCGCCCCGAAGTGATGGAGAAAATCCGTGCGGGAGCCCGGAACTCTCTTAGCGAGATCCTTGTGGTCTCGGACAAGAAGGTTCGGGAAGAGAAGACCTCTGAGATCCGGACGGCCCTTGTTAAGGAGCTTTTTCCGGGAGGCTTTGCCGACGCGATGGAGGAAAAGGAGTTTTCTAACGGCTTCCATGAGCTCGAGCGCGAGCTTCTTCGTGCCATGGTCCTCGACAAGGGGATCCGGGCCGACGGCCGGAAGACGACCGAGATCCGTCCGATCACCATTGAGGTGGGGATTCTTCCCCGGACGCATGGCTCCGCCCTCTTTACCCGGGGGGAGACCCAGAGCCTCTCGGTGGCCACTCTCGGAACATCCGATGACGAGCAGCGCATCGACTCCCTCGAGGGAGAGTCACACAAGCGCTTCATGCTCCACTATAACTTCCCGGCCTTTTCCGTGGGTGAGGTCAAGCCGATGCGCGGTCCCGGACGTCGTGAGATCGGCCACGGCAACCTGGCCGAACGGGCCCTCGTTCCCGTGCTTCCTTCCAGAGAGGCCTTTCCCTATTCCATCCGTCTCGTCTCCGACATTCTCGAGTCGAACGGGTCGACTTCCATGGCCACCGTCTGCGGGGGCACCCTCGCGATGATGGATGCGGGCATTCCGATCAAGGCTCCGGTGGCAGGAATCGCCATGGGACTGATCAAGGAAGGTGACCGGATCGCCATTCTCTCCGATATCCTCGGGATCGAGGACCATCTCGGGGACATGGACTTCAAGGTGACAGGAACCGATGTCGGGGTGACTGCGGTCCAGATGGACATCAAGATCAAGGGCATTACTCTTGAGATCATGAAGAAGGCTCTCGATCAGGCCCGGGCTGGCCGGATCCATATCATGGGCAAGATGAAGGAGGCCCTCCCGGCGGTGCGTTCGCAGATGTCGCAGTTTGCGCCCCGAATCGTGACCATCCAGATCAAGCAGGACAAGATCCGGGAGGTGATCGGGCCCGGAGGAAAGATGATCCGGAGCATCACCGAGCGAACCGGAGCCAAGATCGAGATCGAGGATTCCGGCGTGATTCATGTGGCGTCCGCCGACGAGGAGGCTGCGAAAAAGGCGATCGAGATCATCCACCAGATCGTCGCCGAGGCCGAGGTCGGGAAGATTTATCTTGGCAAGGTCAAGACGGTGGCCGAGTATGGAGCCTTTGTTGAGATCATGCCCGGGACGACCGGACTGTGCCATGTCTCCCAGCTTGAGCCCCGACGCGTCGAGAAGGTGACCGACGTGGTGAACGAGGGAGACGATATCGTCGTGAAGGTTCTTGAGGTGGATCGCCAGGGCAAGATTCGGCTTTCTCGCAAGGAGGCGATCGCCGAAGAGGGCGAGGGTCGGGAAACTCGGGCCTCTTCCGCCAAGTAGTTTTTTTCGGCAGACCGTTCTTGTTTTTTTGAATTCGGTTTGCCATAATGCTTCCTGTCTTGTGAGTCAGGTGATGTGGGGTCCCTACCCGGGGGCCTTCTTCCATGACCTTCCCCTCCGGGGGGACGGGCAGGAGTAATCCGCGGTCTTCCCATGAGGAGGGACGCGAGACAATCATCAAGGAGGATCTGTCCATGGATGTGAACAAGGGTGCTGCGGGACTTGTGGTTGTAGCTATCATTATGGCAGTTGTCTGGGGCGGTCTGTCGGCCTATGTTGGTGTCAACCCCTTCTTCCTTCCCACTGGGGTGCGCTAGTCCTAAGGACGCTCGTTCCTTTGCCGCCGGAGTTCGCTTCGGTCAGATTTTTTCGGCCTTTATTCTTATCTTTCTTATGCGGGGTGCCTGCCTTCCGGTGGGCACCTTTTTTTTCATGGATGCCTCTGTCGGGAGGCACTCTCGATCCCTCCCCCCATTCGCCTAAACGAGATTTTTTTCCTGCCACCGTTTCCGGGCAAGGGTTTTCCGCCTAAGCGAATGAGCCAGGAGACTTTCAAGAAAGAGTTGCGATGCCCTATATCAAGCACACCCTGTCCAACGGACTCGCGGTCTACAGCGATCCCGTCACATCCTCGAGATCGGCCGCCATCGGAGTTTGGGTCCGGGCAGGTTCGCGATTCGAGTTGCCTTCCGAAGCAGGAATGACCCACTTTCTCGAGCATATGTGTTTCAAGGGAACGCCCACGCGAAACGCCCAGCAAATCGCCAACGAGATGGACCATCTCGGAGGGGAGATGAATGCCTTTACCTCCCAGGAGATGACCTGTTTTTATGCGCATCTTCTCTCGGAAAACGTCTCCCGCGCCGCACTTCTCCTCGGAGATCTTCTGACGCGCTCGGTCTTCGATGCCGAGGAGCTCTCCCGGGAGCGGGGGGTGGTCATTGAGGAGATCGCCGAGTCCCGGGACGATCCTGAGGATCAGGTGACCCAGAACCTCTACGAGGTCCACTTCGGCAACCACCCCCTCGCCCGTCCCATCCTTGGGACCGAGCGATCTCTCACCTCATTCTCCCGGGAGCATGTGGGAGAGTATTTTCGACGCAACTACCATAGCGGATCGATGTTCGTGACAGTCTCTGGGCGCTTTTCCTGGCCAGCTCTTCGCGAGGCCCTGGAGGAGGCGTTTTTGGACCTTCCCAAAGCCCCCCCCCATGCTACCCGGCCGGAGGTTCCCTTTCGTCCGGCCTACAAGCAGACTCGGCAAGACAAGAAGCTCGAGCAGGTCCATGTGGCGATCGGCATGCCGGGACTCTCTGTCGCCCATCCGGACCAGACCCTTCTTCGCCTCATGAATGTCCACCTCGGCGGCGGGATGAGTTCGCGACTTTTCCAGGAGGTTCGGGAAAAGCGGGGACTCGCCTATTCTGTCTATTCGACCGGTCAGTCCTTCAGCGACGGAGGACTTCTCCGCATCGCCGCCTCGACTCGCCCTTCCAAACAGAAGGAGCTTCTCGAGATCCTGGGAGAGGAGATTGCCCGTCTTGAGACGGTGCCGCTTTCGGGGGAGGAGCTCTCCCGGGCTAAAAATCAGGTCAAGTCTTCCCTTTTGATCGGCCTTGAGTCGATCGGAACCCGCATGAACAAGATGGGGCGCGATATCTTGTATTGGGGAGAGGAGGTTCCGGTCGAGACGATCGAGTCTCTGATCGATGCGGCCACTCCTGACGATATCCTGAGTTTTGCGCAAGGGCAGGGATTCTCGGGGCAGCGTTCCCTTTCGGTTCTGGGTCCGGAGAAGGAGTGATGGGAGAGGCGACGTTCGGCCCTGTGAGGCTGGGGGTCAATATCGACCATGTGGCGACCTTGCGGCAGGCCCGGGGGGAATTCGAGCCGGATCCGCTCTTTGCCGCCCACCTCGCACGCCTGGCAGGGGCCGACCAGATTGTTCTTCATGTTCGAGAGGACCGTCGCCACGCAAACGAGAGTGATCTCAGACGTCTTCGGGAGACCGCCTCGCTTCCTGTAAACCTTGAGATGGCCCTCTCTCCCGAGATGGAGCTCATGGCGCTTGAGCAAAGACCTGAGCGGGTGACCCTGGTGCCGGAGAGGCGGCAGGAACGGACGACCGAGGGGGGGCTGGGACTTGATGGCGGGTTTCTCGACCGCCTCGTTCCCTTTGTCTCACGGTGTCGGGCGGTCGGAATACGGGTTTCTCTTTTCATGGATCCCGATCCGGAGATGATCGTTCGGGCATCGGGATCCGGGGTCGACCAGATCGAGCTTCATACGGGGCCTTACGCCTGGGCCTTCGGAGGGCCCGATGAGAAAGGGGCTCTGGAGGCATTGGTTCGCTCCGCCGAGACCATCCATTCCCAGGGACTGCTTGTCGCTGCGGGCCATGGGCTTACCGTCCATAACCTGTCGACTGTTCTTGCCATTCCCCGACTCTCCGAGGTCAATATCGGCCACAGCATCATCGCCCGCGCGGTTTTTTTCGGAATGCGGGAGGCGGTCGGCGAAATCCGGGGCCTTCTCCTCGGTGCCGGTCTCGGGAGGCGGGCGTGATCCTTGGCATCGGGGTGGATATGGTCAGCATCCCCCGCATCGGGCGCCTTCTCGAAAGGTATGGGGAACGCTTTTCCGGCCGGGTCTTTACTCCGAAGGAATGGTCCGAGTCGGGGGGGAGGTCCTCCTTCCTCGCCGGCCGCTTTGCCGTCAAGGAGGCTTTTCTCAAAGCCCTGGGGACCGGGCTTTCAGACGGGATTGCCTGGCGGGATGTCGAGACCCTGTCGAGAAGGTCCGGGGCGCCGGAGGTTCACGCCTCGGGGGTTGCCGGCCGTCTTCTCGCGGACCGGGGGGAGGTCCGGATCTGGACCTCGATCAGCCACGAGCGGGAGAATGCCGTGGCGGTGGTGGTGCTGGAAGGGGGAGAGCGGTGCGTATCGTAACGCCTCTTGAGATGCGGGAGATGGATGCTCGGGCGACGAGTGAGTTCCTGATCCCTGAGGAGATCCTCATGGAGCGGGCGGGGATGGCCGTATCCTCAGCCTGCCGGGAGATCCTGGGTGCGTCATCCCAGGTTTCCCGCCGGATCGTCGCACTGGCGGGACCGGGACACAACGGGGCCGATGCCCTGGTGGCACTTCGGGACCTGGCTTCGCGCGGCTATCCTGCGGAAGCGATCCTTCTTTCTTCCGATGTCAGAGGAGGAACGGCTTCTGCCCGGGAATGCTCCCGTCTCGAGCGGATGGGGGTTTCCGTCATCTTCTGGTCCGATCCGGGAGCCCGTCACCGGGTCTCCCATGCCGCACTTGTCATCGACGGACTCTTCGGAACGGGATTCCGGGGGGAGGGACCGGCAGGGGGCGCGCGGGAGATGATCGAGGCCACGAATCGGGCTGGAGCCTCCGGAGTTCCGGTCATCTGCGTGGATATCCCCTCCGGGGTCGACGGTCTGACGGGTGCCGTTCCGGGAGTTGCGATCAGGGGCCTTCGGACGGTAACATTCGGGGCCCCGAAATGGGGGCTTCTCTGCGATCCCGGCACCCGGTATGCCGGGGAGATCTACCTCTCCTTGATCGGCTTCCCCCGGGCGCTCCTCGCCGGAGGCAATCTCTCCTGTCTGATATCGGCGGAGGCGAGGGAGTTGATCCCTCCACGATCCCCTTCCGTCCACAAGGGGGAGGCGGGCCACGTTCTGATCGCCGGGGGGTCCTCCGGCAAGACCGGCGCCGTGATTCTTGCGGCCAGAGGCGCGCTCCGCGCCGGTTCGGGGCTTGTAACCGTCCTGTGGGATCGGGCCTTCGGAGAGTGTGCCCTCTCTCTTCCCGAGGTTATGACAATGGCGGTCGATGCCGGGAGCCTCTCCCCCGGGACGGTGCTCGAAGCCACCATGCGGATGGATGCGGTTGCCTGCGGTCCGGGGGGAGAGGAGGGAGAGGTCGGTAGGAGGCTTGTTGAAGCCCTTCTCTCCGATTATCCGGGTCCCCTCGTCGGGGACGCGAGCCTTTTTACACTCTTTGCCGGGACGCCCGAGAGAATCGCCTCCCTCCGCAAGGGCCCTCTTGTTCTGACGCCCCACCCCGGGGAGCTGGGGCGGCTTTTGGGACGCGAAACGGCCCGGATCCTCTCCGAGCCTCTGGCGGCGGCCAGGGAGGGGGCGGAGCGGACGGGTGCCGTCCTTCTTCTCAAGGGGGCCCGAACTCATGTCGTCGGTCCGGAAGGTCAGACCAGCCTGAACCTCACCGGCGATCCCGTCATGGCCGGGGCCGGCATGGGGGACGTTCTGACCGGTGTGATCGCCTCTCTTTTAGGTCAGGGGCTCGCCCCTTTCGATGCGGCCAGGCTCGGGGCCTTCGTTCACGGGCTGGCCGGAGAGCGGCTGGCCCGGGGGGCCACCCGGGGTCGGCTGGCCTCCGAACTTGCCGACCATCTTCCCGGGGTTCTCTTTGACCTCTCGAGCGGGGCCGCTTCCTCTGCCGGTCAGTTGGCCCCCCCTGATCCCGCCCTCTTCTGGCCCTTTGGGGGGGGGAGAGGATGAGTCAGTTGCCGGAGCTTTCCGGGGGAGAGGGACTTGCCGTCTACCTTCGTTACCTCCAGGAGACGGTTCCCGACCTGGCCCTTCCGAAGAGCTCCGGGCGTCGGGGCGTAGAGCGGGTTCCCCCTCCGGCCGGGGAGGCTCCCCCGTCTTCCGGGGCTTCGCCGTCTTCGAACGACCCTTTGGAGGCGCTGCGATCAGAGGCGTCAGTGTGCCGGCTTTGCGGCCTTGCGGCCACGAGGACCCATGTCGTCTTCGGAGAGGGGGATCCCCATGCGGCCCTCATGTTTGTGGGGGAGGGACCCGGGGCCGATGAAGATGCCTCCGGCCGCCCCTTCGTCGGACGGGCGGGAGAGCTCCTGACCCGGATGATTGCCGCCATGGGCTATCGGCGAGATCAGGTCTACATTGCCAATGTCGTCAAGTGTCGTCCCCCGGGGAACCGGGTTCCTGAGGAGGCCGAAAGAGCCGCCTGCAAGCCCTATCTTGCCCGCCAGATTGAAATTGTCTCCCCCCGGGCACTGGTTCTTCTCGGGCAGACGGCGGCCGCCTCCCTCCTGGGGCGCTCCGAGGGGATCTCGAAGCTCC
This sequence comes from Nitrospirota bacterium, assembly GCA_027366615.1. Taxonomy (GTDB): domain Bacteria; phylum Nitrospirota; class Leptospirillia; order Leptospirillales; family Leptospirillaceae; genus UBA4572. The sequence goes on from DAHXNG010000131.1 coordinate 19,607, forward strand.
GGGGGCAGGAGACGAGGATCCCGGGGTTCCCGGGGATCCGGACGATGCCGACCTATCATCCGGCCTATCTCCTCCGGAACCCTTCGGCCAAGGGGCAGGTCTGGGAGGATTTGAAGCAGGTCATGGACTGGCTGGAGAAGGAGAGGGGATGAGGGTCGCATTTTTAATTGCTCTGGGAGTGTTGGGCTGGATCTTTACGATGGAGAACGACCAGCAGCATGTTATGGTCGTCATCCCGGGATCGGGCCAGGTCGGTCCTTTTTCTGTGGGGGTCGTGATCCTTGGAGCCTTTCTTTCCGGGGTCCTCCTGTGCTATCTGGGAGGGGGCATCGCAAGCCTTATTTCGCGGACAAGGAAAAAAAATCCCCCCGCATCGGGCCGGGGCGGAGGGCACTCCGATGGCGGCCATGATGGCCACTAGCGGAGTGCCGGAAGGAGAGGCTCCCTCCTCTCCCTATCCCGACACGCCGCTGTTTCGACAGTATCTGGGCCTTCGGAAGGAGGCGGGAGAGGCGCTTCTTTTCTTTCGCCTGGGCGACTTCTTCGAGCTCTTCGGGGACCAGGCGGAGCTTGCCTCGAAGCTTCTCGGCGTGACGCTGACGAGCCGGGACAAGAATCGTCCCGACCCACTGCCCATGTGCGGGATCCCGGCCAAAAGCCTCGACATGTACCTTCCCAAGCTCATCCATGCCGGCTACTCCGTGGCGATCGCAGAACAGTCGACCCAGGAGTCAGATCCCTCGGGCCTCTTTCCGAGAAGGATCGTTCGCACGGTCACTCGCTTTACTCTTCTCGAGGATCCTTCGAGGGAGGAGGGGGCTCCCCAGAACGGGGTGGCACTCGTCCGGCGCGGGGGGGCCTTCGGAGCCGCAGTCCTCGATCTCACCAGCGGCCGCATCGCGGTCTGGGCTCCGGGCGATGCCACCGACATCGACCTTCTCCGCGACTTCATCGGTCGAAAGGAGGCCCGCCAGCTCATTGTCGAATCTCCGGAGATCGCAGGGAGCTTTCCCGGGATCCCGTTCCTGGTGCACGATCGCCTGGCTCCTCCCGATCTTTCCGGCTCCCTTCCCCCTGCCTATCGTCTCCCCGAGCTCCCGGAGACCTCCCTTGATGCCGTGAGACTTCTCTTTGGCTTTTTGTCCGACTACGAAAAAAATATTCTGGGCCATCTTCGGGGGGTGCTCCTTGAGGGGGCGGAGAGCACCCTTGCCCTCGACCGCTGGACGATCCGCCATCTCGATATCCTTCCCCGCGAGGGCCAGGGACAGGAGCGGGGCAAGGCGGCAAGCCTCGTCGCCCTCCTCGACCGTTGTCGGACTCCGCCGGGGAGCCGGATGCTCCGGTCGTGGCTGCTTAACCCGGATGCCGACCCCCGGGCGGTGCTTTCCAAACATCGGGTTATCCGGGGCTTCGGCGAACGTCCGCGCCTTTCCGACCGCGTCGACCCGGTTCTGGGAGCCGTCGGAGATCTCGAGCGGATCCTTTCTCGTCTGGCCCTGGGCAACCGCCTTCACCGGGATCTCCCCGAGTTCCGGCGATCCTGGGGGGCCGCCCTCGATCTTCTCGATGTGGAGGGGTTGGCCCCGCTCTTTCCGGAGTTTGTCCGGGAGTTGGACCTGCGCGTTACGGGAAAGCCCCTGAGGGATCTTCTCGAGAGAGCCATCGTCGACGATCCCCCCACCGTGGCGGGGGAGGGGCCGGTGATCCGGGACGACTTCGACGAGACCCTCTCCGGCTACCGGCGGATCGAGTCGGAGGGGGACCGCTTCATTGCCCAGCTCGAGGAGCGGGAGCGGGCGCGGACGGGGGTCGAGAATCTGAGAATTCGCTACAACCAGGTGGCGGGCTACTATATCGAGGTCTCCCGCGTCCAGGCGCCGAAGATGCCCGGGGACTACCTCCGGAAGCAGACGCTCACCAACTCGGAACGCTTTACCCTTCCCGAGCTCGTCTCCTTTGAGGGGGGACTCCGGGAGGCGCGATCCAGGGTGTTGGCCCGGGAGGCGGAGATCCTCGAGGAGCTCTGCCGTACCGTCCTCTCTCAGCGGGAGACTATCCACCTCCTGTCGGACTTTGTCGCGCGGGTCGACGTCCTTCTCTCCTTCTTCGAGGTCGGCCGGACGATGCGCTATGTCCTTCCCGAGTTTGTGGAGGAGGGGGCGTCTCTTGAGATCGCAAACGGGCGCCATCCCGTTCTCGAGGCCCGGATGGCGCCGGAACCCTTTATGCCCAATGATACGGTGCTTGTTCCGGGGGAGTTTATCGTTCTGACCGGACCCAATATGGCCGGAAAGTCCACCTACATGCGCCAGGTGGCGCTGATTGTCCTCATGGCCCAGGCCGGAGCTCCGGTTCCGGCGGATCGAGTCTTGCTTCCCCCCGTTGACCGGATCATCGCCCGGGTTGGAGCCCAGGACAACATTCTCGAAGGGGCCTCGACCTTCATGGTCGAGATGCAGGAGGTGGCCCGCATCCTGACTTCGACGACATCGAAAAGCCTTGTTCTTCTCGACGAGGTGGGCCGGGGAACGGCCACCTACGACGGGATGGCCATTGCCTGGGCCGTGAGCGAATTCATCCACGACAGGATCCGGAGCCGGACCCTCTTTGCCACCCATTACCATGAGCTCTCCGAGCTGGCAAAGCGGCGGGAGAGGGTCAGGAACCAGACCGTCCGGGTCTCGATCAGGGAGGGGAAGCCTTTTTTTGAGCACCGGATCGTGGACGGGCGTGCGGAGCAGTCCTACGGGATCGAGGTGGCCCGGCTTGCCGGGCTTCCGGAGGAGGTGGTGGGCCGGGCCTCGGAGGTGCTGGGGTTCTGGGAGGGAGGGGCGAAGACGACCGTTCTTCCGAAGAATCGCACCCTTCCCCCCGACCGGGATTTTTCCATGCCGCTCTTCTCCTGGAAAAAACGCCTCGAGGAAAAGAAGGAACAGAAGATGTCCACAAACGAAAACCCAGGGAGCCAGACGTGAGTGACGTAGAAGTCGAAGAGAAGACGGGGGGCGGACCGGATCCGCTCGAGAGGCTCGATGCGATCCTCCGCTTTGGTTCCCCCGAGGAGGTGCTGGCCGATTCCGGGCAGACGATGGAGCTCTCGGACATTCTCGATCTTCTCTCGGAGGAAGGGGGGCTGACGCATCTTGGCGAACTCTCCGCCATGACCTCTGCCTGGTCCCTTTTCATCCGGAACTACCTCGAGCTCTCCCACGACCGCTTCGACCTCGATCTCGACCTGGAGGAGGGATCGGAGCCCGACTTCCGGGAGGAGGCCGTCTTCGGAGTGGGGATTCTTCTCGATCTCGACCGGCCTCTTCCCGGGAAGATGACACTTGAGGCACTGGGGCCTCTCGCGCGGCTTCTCGAGACTCTTCTCACCCCCTCCGGCACCGGCGCCCAGGTCTTTCTCCACCCCCGGATTCTCTCGTTTGCAGATCTTTATACTTTTTCGTATGATGCAAGGCGGGGTTTTGTGGAGGAGCGGGTCACCTTCGGCTTTTCAATGGACTCGTCGGGATCCTTCGACCGGATTCCGGTCATGACGGGGGACACTCTCCCGGGAGACTGGGATCAGCCTTCGGAGGATCTTCTTCTTCCCAACGATCCCGTCAGGAAGGCCTTCGGCGGGACACTGGAGAATGGGCGGGGGGCCATCGTCGGCGTCGTCCGCCTCACTCCCCCGGAAGGGGAGTGGGGAGAGTTCCTCGACCGGCGCTTTACCCCGGAGATCCAGGAGGAGATGGGGGCCCTTGTCGGCAGGATCTTCGATCTGACCGCCCCCTTCGAAGGCGGGGAGGAGGACGGGGCAAGGGATGAAGGACAGGTCTCGCTGGTTCCCTGGTCCCTGCTTCTTCCCATGGGGGTGACCATCGAGATGGGGGCCTTCCTCTCGGAGCGGCTCTCCGATGACTCAAGCAGAGAAGGCCGGAGCGGTTCTCGTGGCCAGGGATCTAAAAAAAATCAGGGGATCGCCATGACACCGCTCTGGCGAGAGGGGACGCTCTTTCTCGACATTGAGGGGCTTCCTTCTCCTGGCAATGCTCCGGTGAGATTCCCCGCGGTGGACGAGTATGTGGCGAATTTTATGGAAAACTACGTTCCGGAGATCGTTGAGTCGATGATGGGCCTTACGGTGCAATGGAACAAGAGAAAGGGCGGGGGAAGGTTCCTTTCCCTGGGGGTCATCTAGTCTCTGTGGTTCGCATCGGTCTTTCGGTCGCTCTCCGCCTCCTTCCGGCACTTCTCTGCGCTTTGCCGGTCTTTTTTTCCTCTTCTTTGGCTTATGCCCAGCCCCGGACAGTGCCCCTTTCTTCCCCTCCGATCCTCTCTCTCTCCTATCCCCGGGGGCGGCTGACCCTCGCGGCCGGGGGAACTCCCCTGCGGCTCTATCTTCTCTCCAAACGCTCCGGCTCCCTTGACAGGATCGATCCGGAAAATGGCCAAAGTATTCGCCGTCTTTCCTCTTTGCCCTCCCCCGAAGACCTTGCTGTGGGGCCCGGAGGCGAACGGATCATGATCTCACTTGACTCAAGCCGGAGGCTTCTGGTGCTTCCCGTCTCCGCCGGTCCTCCCCTTTCCCTGACGGTGGGACTCAACCCCGGCCAGATTGCAAAGAGCTCCAACGGAACGCTCTATCTTGCCGCCCGGGCCGTCCACATTGTCTACCTGCTGAGCCCCGACCACTCCCATACTACAGACTGGATGGCGGTTGGGGATGTCTTTCGCCAGATGTCTCCTGACGGGAAGGGGGATCTCTGGCTTCCCCTGTCGCGCGGGGAGCAGATCGTCGACCTCGATGCCGAACATCTCCGTATCCGCAAAAGCTACGATCTTGAGTCCTGCCGGAAGCCGACCCGTGTGCTTCCCCTCTCCGGGGGGGGCTTTGTGGTGGGGTGTCGAAACGCCCTCCTTTCGGAGGATCTCTCTGGTGAGGATGTGGCCCGCGTCAGACTTCCCTCCTTTCGCCGGGGCGGGGGGGTTCGGGACATGCTCGGTCTTCCCGGAGGTGACCGCCTGATGGTCTCCTTCCGAAAACGCAAGATCCTGAATATTTACCATCTCCCCGATCTTTCTATGATTTCCTCTTTTCGTACGCATTATCTCCCTGTCCGCTTGTATCTTTTTGATGGATGGCCTATCCTTTTTGTGGTGATGGACGATCCGGACCACGACAAGACATGGCTGTTCGGGTATCCCCTTTCCGCTTTCGGGAGCCTTTTTGTGACCAAGCCCGCAAGCGGCCCATTCACCTCCAGCCCAAGGAAAACTCCGTGACCGACACTCCGCCCCTTTCCTCCTCGATTCTCGACTCCCGGCACATTCTCGTCACCGGCGTTGCCAACCGCTGGTCGATTGCCTGGGCGGTGGCCCAGTCTGTCGTTCGGGCCGGAGGGCGCGTGACCTTTACCTACCAGGGAGAGTCCCAGAAGGCCACGCTCGAGAAGCTCGTCTCCGAGCTGCCCCGGAGAGGGGCCGATCCCCTGATCCTCTCCCTGGACGTGAGAAATGATGCGGAGATCGCTTCGGTAGCCGACCGCCTGGTCTCGGAAGGCCAAAGACTCGACGGCCTCGTCCATAGCATCGCCTTCGCAAAGCGTGAAGAGCTCGACGGTGCCTTTCTCGACACCAGCCGCGACGGATTTCTTCTGGCCCAGGAGATCAGCGCCTTCTCTCTCGTGGCCCTCTGCCGGGCCTTCGGTCCGCTGTTTAACCCAAGCGCCTCCATTGTCGCTATGACCTATCTGGGCTCTGAGCGGATCGTCCCCCATTACAATGTCATGGGGGCGGCCAAGGCCTCTCTCGAGGCCTCGGTTCGGTATCTGGCGCATGATCTGGGGGCTCGGGGCATCCGGGTCAACGCCCTGAGTGCCGGCCCTATCAAGACGGCTTCGGGGCGGGCCATCAAGGGTTTTGTTGACATGCAAAAGACGGTCTCCGACCGGGCGCCGCTCAAGGGGCAGGAACTTACCTCGGAGGAGGTGGCCGACGCCACGGTGGCGCTCCTCTCCCCCCTCATGAGGGCGGTCACGGGGGAGGTTCTCTTTGTGGACCTGGGCTACCGGCAGATGGGGATGTTCTGACGTCAAAGGGGCACAGCATTGGGGGTTCCCCCTGATCCGGCGGACCTGAAAATTTTTTGAAGGGGAGTCATCTATGGACAAAGAGGTTACCTACCGTGTCGGCATCCCTGTGATGGGTCCCCGGGGAGAAACCCTGGGGCGTCTCGAGAAGGTTCTCCTGACCGAGTCCCGCCATCTCGTGACGGGCCTTATCGTTCGGGCGCTCGAGTCCCTTCATATCCTTCCGCTCGATCGGGTGACAGAGGTGAGCGCAAGCGAGATCCGCACGACGGTCCTGCCCGAGGAGTTCCACGGATTTCCTGTCTTCGACCCGACCCAATACGAGGAGGTTCCCCCCTGGTTCTTCCCCCCCGGTCACCATATCGAGCTCGGTGCTCTCGTCACGATCAAGCCTCTTGACGTCAGGGAGCAGGGAGAGCACGAGGCGATGAGCCGTCGCGCCTTTATGGGGCGCTCCGTCGCGATCGTGGCGGCGGCGATCGGCGTCTCGCTCCTGGTTCCCATCGGGGGATACATCATGGCCGCGGCGACCACCCCCATGAAGGACTCCTGGCGGGAGCTTGGCGTGAAGCTCCAGGATCTTCCCTTTGACGAGCCCGTCGGGCATTCATTCCGCGCGGTCTCGGTCAGCGGCTGGATGCGGGTCCCCGAGGAGAAGTCCGTCTGGCTCATCCGCCATTCCGGGGCCTCCGATCCCGCATCGGAGCCGGAGGACCAGGTGCTGGGTCTCGACTCCCCTCTCGAGTTGAAGGATTCCGATCCGCGGCTGACGGTTCTCTCTCCTATCTGCCCCCATCTTGGATGCGAGCCCCAGTGGCACAAGGGCCAGAAGCTTTTTATCTGTCCCTGCCACCATTCCATCTACCAGTTGAATGGAAATCGCATCGGAGGTCCGGCGCCCCGCCCCATGGACACGCTTCCTGCCCGTATCGCCGACGATGGAGCGATTTCCGTCATTTACGAGCAGTTCGCCATCGGCATTGCCGCGAAAAAGCGCCTGGCCTGACAGGAAGGACGAAAAATGGGACACAAGATATTTGCCTATCTCGACGAACGCATCCGTATCTCGAGCCTCATGGGCTTTCTTTTGAACGAACCGATTCCGGGCGGTTCCCGGTGGGCTTATATTCCGGGCTCCATGGTCTTTTTTGTCCTGATTCTCCAGTTCGTGACGGGAATGATGCTGGCCTTCTATTACGGTGGCACCCCCGACCATGCCTGGGACAGCGTGAACTATATCGACCACCTGACTTACAACGGGGTGGCGGTAGGCCGACTTATCCGCGGGATCCACTACTGGGGATCCTCGATCATGGTCATCGCCGTGGGGATCCATCTTCTGCAGGTCTTTCTCTGGGGTGCCTACAAGCGTCCCCGGGAGATCATGTGGCTAGTTGGGGTCCTGCTCCTGGCGCTTACGATGACGGCCTCCTTCTCCGGATACCTCCTTCCCTGGGACGAGCGGGCCTATTGGGGTACGATCGTGGGTACCAACATGATCGGTCTCGTCCCCTTCGTGGGAGAGGTCATCAAGGACGCGATCCGGGGTGGCGTGGGTCTGGGAGCTCTGACCCTGTCACACTTCTTTACCCTGCACACGATGATCCTGCCGACGCTCTTCATCCTCTTTGTCCTGCTCCACATGGTGATCTTCCGCCGGGTGGGGCCGGCCGGACCCTTTTCAGGCTCCCCGGAAAAACTCGAAGCGACCAAGGATACCTTCTATCCCCGCCAGGTGCTGATGGACTCGTTTGGCATGCTGGCCATCTTCATTGTGATCCTGGCGCTTGCCGTTCTTCGCCCTCCGGAGCTCGAGTCGGTGGCCAACCCCTCCAATGCGGCCTACAGCCCGACGCCCGCCTGGTACTTCGACTGGATCTTCGAGCTTCTCAAACTCATCCGTCCGGAGATCGTGGGGGTCGTGGGACTTCCTGTCCTGATTGCCATCGTGCTCGTTTTTCTCCCATTTGTGGACAGGAAACCCGTACGTTCCCCGTTCAGACGACCGATCTCGGTTCTCTCGACCCTCTTTGTCCTCTCGGCAATGCTCGGTCTTTCCATTATGGCGGAAAACGGCTACAAGAAGCTTGTCGACGTGGATCGTGTGGCCATGGTGCGGGGGCAGGGGGTCTTCAATACCGCGGGCTGCATCGGCTGCCATACGCTTTTTGGCAAGGGGGGCAAGGTCGGCCCCGACCTCTCGGAAGAGGGGCTGGTCGGACACTCCGAGCACTGGCTTACGGTGCAGTTTTTAAACTCGAAGGCACACTTTCCCGACTCCATCATGCCCGACTTTACCTATCTGACGCCGCAACAGCAGCATGATCTCGCCATGTACATCTCCTCGCTCGGGCGTATGGGCTGGCCCGATCCGACAAAGACTCCCTGAGGCTCTCTGTCTTATGAAAAAGGCCCCGTAAAAGGGGCCTTTTTTTATGTCGATTCCCGGGCTCGGTGTGGGGGGTGGAAGGATTAGCGGGAGGACTTGAGAAGGGAGATGGCCCGCTGCCTCTCGGGAACTCCCACAAAATAGGGCCGATCGTTGACGAGCGAGGTCGGGACGGACTGAATATTGTAGCGCAGGGCGAGCTCCTTGCCGCGGGGGCTGTCGATATCGATCTCTTCGTAGCTGAAGGGAAGTTCTTGCCTGAGCCGGTTCCAGAAACTCTTTGCCGCAGGACAGCTGGGACACCAGCTGGCATAGACGAGCTTGACCTTTGGCATGGAAGCCTCCGGAATGCAGGATTGTTGGGCCGGAGGCTCGTTGTCAGCCTCCGATGAGGGTTCTATAATAAGTATAGCAAAGAGGTGGGGGGCAGTGGCCCCTGCCACAAGGAATATCGTCCATCATGGGAAGATCGGGGGGAGAATGGACTACAAAGCGATGGTTGTGGGCGGTCTGGGAGGGGCGGCGTTTGGCTTTCTCGTGAGCTCCTTCCTGACCCGGAACGGGTGTGGGGCTGTGGCGTGCCGGATCAACCGGAGCCCCCGGGTGGCGACGCTCTACTACGCCTTTATCGGGGCCTCCCTGGGGCTGACGCTCCATGCTTTCTGAGCCTTTCAAGCCTTCTGACCCTTCTGGCCGGTCCGCTCCTGCGGAGGGGGACTCTCGCCGTATTGTCGGCTCCCCTCCCGGGGCGCCTCCGCCGGTCGGCCCCTATAGCCCCGGCGTCCTGGCGGGGGGGTGGCTCTACCTCTCCGGGCAGATTGCCCTCATGGAGGACGGAACGCTTGTCCCGGGGGGTGTCGATGCAGAGGCCCGGCTCGTCTTCGAGCGGCTGGGACGGATGCTCTCCATGGCCGGGGCCACGCCCGCCCACGTGGTCAAGGTGACGCTCTACCTGACCGATATGGCC
>DAHXNG010000134.1 GCA_027366615.1 Nitrospirota bacterium
GCTCCCCACGAAGGCGACAACTCCCTTCGCCGGGCCTTCGAGTTCTACTATTCGCCGAACCTCCTGACCCGCGCCTACGCGGCGTGGGACGGCGTGCGCATGGTCTGGAAGTACCGGACGGAGTTCCACAAGAAGCTCCGCTTCATCCGGGAGGGGATCCGCCGGGCGCCGGGCGCCTGCGTGATGGTGGGGGGAGGCGCCTTCTCCGTCTTTGCCGAACAGATCATCCGCCTGCTCCCCGAAGGGGTGATCGGAGTCGTGGGCGAGGGGGAGGAGGCGATGGTCAAGCTTATCCGGGGCCTGCCGCTCGACGACGAGCGCACGATCGTGCTCCGCGGGGGCGAGATCGTCCTTGGCAAGAAGGCCGGGGCGGTCGAGATCCGCCGGGCTCCCTTCGATCTCGCCCACCTCGAGTCCGTCTTCCCGGGCCACTCCCTCTATCACGGCAAGACCGTGGGGATCCAGACGAAGCGGGGGTGTCCCTATGGCTGCTCCTTCTGTCTCTATACCTACATCGAGGGGAAGAGGGTCTACTATCGGGATCCCGAGGATGTGATCGGAGAGATCCGCCAGTACCGGGACCGCTGGGGCATCCGGAACTTCTGGTTTGCCGACGCCCAGTTCATCCCCGGGGTCAAGGCGGTGCCCGAGTGTCTCGCTCTCCTCCAGGCCATGAAGGAGGCCGACCTTGGGGTGACCTGGAGCGGGTATATCCGGACGAGCCTCATCTCGCCGGAGATGGCCTCCCTTATGGTTGAGTCCGGTATGGGCGACCTCGAGGTCGCCATCACCTCCGGCTCCCAGGAGATCCTCGACTCCCTCCGGATGGGCTTCCGCCTCGAGGGGCTCATGGAGGGGTGCCGGAACCTGAAAAATGCCGGCTACCGGGGAAAGATCATTCTCAACTACTCTTTGAACGCCCCCGGAGAGACCCCCGAAACCCTGGCCCAGGCTGTCGAAAGCTACGAGGAGATCTGCCGGATATTCGGCCCGGAAAATGTCTATCCCATGGTTTTCTTCCTGGCGGTCCAGCCGCACACGAGCTTCGAGAAGCGCCTCATGCGGGAAGGATGGCTCTCCCCGGACTATGACCCCATCTCCCTCAACCCCTGGACGATCCGCAAGCTTCTCTACAACCCGGGACCCCTGGGCGAGCTGATCGCCCGGGCCTGCCTTCTCGCCTGGGACATCGAGCCGATGGCCATGGGGCGGGTGGTGATGCGCGAGATCAAGAAGTCCCTGGGCGAGCGTACACTCCCTGCGAAGGACTCCCTGGCGGTCGGAGCCTCCTGATGGACGGGATTCTTCCCGGCCCTCTCCCGGAAGGCTTCCGCACCCTCCCGGGCCCCTTCCGCGTGCTTCTCGGCCAGGACGGAACTCTCACGCGCTCCCTGTCGTTTCTGACGGGGGAGGCGGTGTCGGTCGAGCCGGTCTCCCTTCCCGAGAGTGTTCAGGGTCTTCGAAAGGTCTACCTCCGGGTTCCCTCGGCAGGGAGGCTGGTCTTTGCGAGGACCCGGGTCCTCGCCATGCCCCCTCCGCCTGATGACCGCTGGATGATCTCCCTCATGAAGGGCGACCTGGCCATCGGAGGGTCCATGGAGGCCCGCTTCGGTCCCCTCCAGAAGGAGGACTACGCCATTTATCCCTCTCCGGCTCCCTTCGACCCGGATGCGGCCGAGAGGGAGGGGATTTTCTGGACCCGCTCCTACCGGATGACCGCGGTCTCAGGGGCCTCGCTTCTGATCGAGGAGTTCTTTCTTAAGGCTCTTCTTGCTCTGGCAGGAGGACTCCCCCGGTGAGAAAAAGGCTTCGCGATACCCTGGAGCTGATCCGCTTCGACCGTCCGGTGGGGACGCTTCTCCTCTTTCTTCCGTCCGGATGGGCGATCCTTCTCGCCAGGCCGGGAGAGACCGCCTGGGGATGGATGGCGCTCTTTCTTCTCGGGGCCTTCCTGACCCGGTCCGCCGGCTGTGTGGTGAACGATCTCCTCGACCGGGAGATCGACCGGAAGGTCGCAAGGACCCGCAACCGTCCCCTGGCCGACGGCAGGCTTTCCGTCCGCTGGGCCGTGGGGGTCTTTCTTTTTCTGACGGCGCTCGCCGCCTCCCTTCTTCCCTTTTTCTCGGAGAAGGCCATCCTCGTGGCGGTCGCAGGATACGGGACCGCGGTGGTCTACCCCCTGATGAAGCGATTCTTCCCCCTTCCCCAGCTCTTCATGGGGATCCCCTTCGGGGCAACGGCTCCCCTCGTGGCCTGGGTCCAGCTGACGGGGGGGATACAGACGAAAGGGCTTCTTGTGGCAGCAGCCGGGCT